>PMOP01000481.1 GCA_003161495.1 Acidobacteriota bacterium
ATATCTCCGTGGACCGACTTGGTCTCTCTTTGGCGGCTTGCGCGGACGATTTGGAGTCTTCGCCCGACGATCACCAACGTAAGCACGCCAAAAGCAGGGCTGCTAGGCGGATTAGTCGCGTGGGCGTGCCGCACTCCCTGCCGATACTATACGTTGCTCGGATTGCGGTGTGAAACCACGACCGGTCTCAAGCGGATGCTGCTGCTCTGGACCGAGCGTATCGCTTGCCAGTGTGCGCATCGGGTCATTTGCGTTAGCGAGAGCCTCCGACAGAAAGCAATGGACCTAGGTATCGTGAATGCTGACCGGACGTTAGTTCTGGGATCCGGCAGTTGGAACGGCGTTGATGCAGAGCGATTTGCTCCGAACGCAGATGCCTTGCGACGCGCCGCCGAACTGCGGGGGCATCTAGGGATACCCTCCGATGCACTCGTCGTAGGCTTTGTTGGCAGATTGACGCGAGATAAGGGAATTGGCGAACTAGTCGAGGCGTATTTAAAGCTGCGGAAGAGCTTTCCCGCAGTAAGGCTGCTGCTCGTCGGAGACGTAGAACAAGGGGACCCGCTTCTTCCCGAGACTCGCCGCATAATGAAGACCGAATCCCAGATTATCCACACTGGGTTCGTGGAGGATCCAGTTCCCTATTACCACGTTATGAATGTTCTAGCGTTTCCGACTCACAGGGAGGGTTTCGCCAATGCGCCGCTGGAAGCCCACGCCGCGGGCAAACCTGTCGTCGCCGCCCGAGCTACAGGTGTGCTCGATGGGGTGATCGACGGCGTCACCGGAATCCTGGTTCCCGTTAGAGATGTCGCGGCCCTCGCCGGGGCTTTGGAATTGGTTTTGAAAGATCCGAGTCTGGCGGATGCCCTGGGCTCTGCCGGATGCGAGCGCGTGCTGCGAGAGTTCCGGCAGGAGAGAGTCTGGGACGCGATTATCCGCGAGTATTGGCAACATCTTCAGGCCAAAGGATTGTCCGTCCCAAGCCCCACCGATGCGAACGTTATTATGACTGCGGTGCCGACAACCCCTTTCGTTTCCCGATGAGCTCTTTCGCCAAGCGCGTTACCGACATTCTTCTTGCGGGGAGCGCGCTGCTCATCAGTGCCCCACTGATGGCAGCTATTGCTCTGGCAGTAAGGCTGAGCATGGGTACCCCGATTTTATTCCGGCAGATGCGCCCCGGCTATAGAGGCGAGCCATTCAAACTGCTCAAATTTCGCACCATGAACGCTGCGCGGGACGCGCGCGGCTGCCATTTGCCAGATGCAGAGAGGTTGACACCGATCGGGAGACTGTTGCGACGGCTTAGCTGGGACGAACTTCCGCAACTTTGGAACGTCTTCCGAGGTGAAATGAGCCTCGTCGGTCCTCGCCCTTTGCTAATGCAGTACATGGATCGTTACACACCCGAACAGGCGCGCCGACACGACATAAAGCCCGGAATTACAGGCTGGGCTCAGGTCAATGGCAGAAACGGGCTGACTTGGCCAGAAAAGTTTTCTCTTGATCTCTGGTACGTGGACCATTGGAGCTTGTGGCTGGATAGTCGGATTCTTGTTCGGACACTATGGCAAGTATTGAAGCAAGAAGGTATCTCGCAACCGGGCCATGCAACGATGCCAAAATATTCAGCGAGTGAGCGTAACACGCCATGAACACGAGACGAGTGTTTGTTTATGGTGCCGGCGGTCACGGAAAGGTCGTTGCAGACATCCTGATTTGCAATGGCGACACGGAATTCGTTGGCTTCGTGGACGACCGTGACGAGCTGGTGGGCACTACAGTTATGGGGTTTCCAGTCGTCGCTAATGGGGAGTGGCTGCGCGAGGAAGCTGCTAATTCTATCGTTGCCATCGCCATCGGAACTGGACATAGCCGCATCCGGCAAATGATTGCAGCGCGCTGCTCGCGCTGGGGAATCGAAATTCTAACCCTCATCCATCCAGCCGCGATCGTATCCCGGGCAGCTCGGCTTGGTCCAGGGACCGCGGTCATGGCCGGCGCAATCATTAATCCCGAAGCCACGGTCGGCGCAGGCGTGATTATAAACTCCGCCGCCGTAGTCGAGCACGACGTAGAGATTGGCGATTATGCTCATGTCGCACCGAATGCTGTCATGGGTGGTGGATCGCGCTTGGGAGCATTCTCCCATTTGGGCTTGGGGGCGGCCGTAATCCAGCGCATCGCGATCGGTTCGCATACGATTGTGGGCGCCGGAGCCGTGGTCGTCGAAGATCTCCCGGATGGCGTCGTGGCGATGGGCGTTCCAGCACGGATAACCCGTCGCAACGGGCAGGAAGGCTCGCTACGGAATGCGCTGGCCTCTAGAAGCTAAAGCGATGACGCCCAATCCCCTCCTGAACGAGTTAGCTATCGAAGGCGGCGTGCCAACCCGCGAGCGCCCTTTTGCCCCCTGGCCCTCCTTTGAACCGGACGAAATCGAGGCTGTTGCTTCCGTTCTAAGATCCGCGAAGATCAACTATTGGACCGGCGAGGAAGGGCGTCTGTTCGAAAGAGAATTTGCCGAGTTTGTCGGCTGCAAGTACGGAGTCGCGGTTGCGAACGGCACGGTAGCGTTAGAACTTGCTCTTCATGCTCTGGGAATTGGTCCTGGCGATGAAGTTATCGTGCCGAGTCGAACCTTTATTGCGTCGGCAAGTTGTGTGGCGATGCGGTCTGCAATCCCCGTTATTGCGGACGTGGACGCCACAAGTCAATGCCTCACCGCCGATACGATCCGACGTGTGCTCAGTTCCCGAACCAAGGCGATCATCGCCGTGCATTTGGCAGGCTGGCCGTGTGATATGGATTCCATCCTTGAGCTGGCGCGCCATTACGGAATCAAGGTGATCGAAGACTGCGCCCAGGCTCACGCGGCAACCTATAAAGGCCGTCCCGTCGGGTCGTTGGGGGATGTAGCGGCTTTTTCATTCTGCCAAGACAAAATTATGACGACCGGTGGGGAAGGTGGAATGCTAACGACCAGTGACGAAGCGGTTTGGAAACGCGCCTGGAGTTTCAAAGATCACGGCTCGAGCTACGACGCGGTTTATCGAGACCAAGGCTCTGTTGGCTTCCGTTGGATCCACGAGTCCTTCGGCACGAATTGGCGTCTCACGGAAATGCAGTCGGCCATCGGGAGGATTCATCTTCGGAAGCTTTCTGATTGGGCAGAAATTCGGCGAAGAAATGCTTCCATACTGACAAGAGGATTTTCGAGTTGCCCAGCCTTGCGTGTCACGTCGCCATCGAACGAACTCGGCCATTCTTTCTATAAATACTACGTTTTTCTCCGCCTGGAACGATTGAGCGAGGGGTGGGACCGCGATCGAATTATGGCAGCCATAAATGCCGAGGGCATTCCCTGCTTCAGCGGGGTTTGCAGCGAAATTTACCTTGAAAAAGCCTTCCCGGAAAAATTGCGCCCTAAAGAGCACCGGGTGGTAGCGCGAGAGTTGGGGAAAACGAGCCTGATGTTCCTCGTGCATCCGACACTTTCCGAAAAAGACATGGTCGACACCTGTCACACGGTTGAAAAGGTAATGAATGCAGCGATGGAGTGAGCCAAGATCATTCGCTGCTCCAACACAACCAAAGAATCCATTGAATCTTTGACTGCACTGAATATGGACATCATTCCGATAAAGAACAATCAAGGCGAAACTTCGAGATGAACAACGCGACCTCCGCGAAGAATTCAGTTCTGTCGAGCGAGCGTTCGACCAATTTAATTCCGTGATGTGTTTCGCTGTGCCCCAAAAAGAGATTCGATTGCACGTCCGAGTCGTTTGCCCATGATTCGTATCGAAACCAAACAACTGCCGTCCGCGCTCTTGCAGTATCGCGTTTGGCTGATCGGTTTTTTCCAGGCGCTGCTCATCTTCGCTTCACTCGTCCTGGCCTGGCTTCTCCGCTTCGATTTTTCGCTGCCTTATCGGGGACTCCTGCTTTCGGCCGCACCTCTCCTGATCGTGATCCGACTCGTGGCCATTGGGAGATTCAGGCTTTTACACGGCTGGTGGCGATATACGGGCGTGAGCGATGTCCTGGACATTTTGAAGGCGATTGCACTGGGTTCCGTGGTCTTCCTTTTTGTGATGCGGTTTGTCCTTCGAGTCAACGCATTTCCGAAAACAATATATGTTCTTGAAGCGGTGCTCAGCATGGGCTTGTTGGCGGGTGTTCGACTGTTCTCGCGTGTTCTGACCGAATCTGCACGTGGTGTCGCGGCGTCTCACAAGAAGGTGATGCTGATTGGTTCCGGTATGGCCGCACAGATGGTAATCCGGGAAATCAAACGGTCGCAAAACAGCTACGAGGTCGTGGGGTGTGTCGACGACGACCGATCTAAATTTGGAATCAAGATTCAAGGAGTTCCTGTAATTGGGAGTGTTGACCAACTCCCGGCCTTACTCGCCGCGCGTCGCGTGGACGAGATCCTCATCGCTGTTCCTTCAGCCACTGGAACACAGATGCAGCGATTCGTGGAGGTCTGCGAACAAACTGGGGCGAAGTTTAAGACCGTGCCAGAACTCCGCGACATAATCACCGGGCAGAAGAGCATTCGTGAGTTTCGCGATGTACGTCTGGAGGATCTCCTGGGGCGAGAGCCTGTTGAGATCGATTTGGAAGCTGTCAGGGAGAAGATTGCTGGGCGCGTGGCACTCGTTACCGGAGCGGCAGGGTCCATTGGCTCAGAGTTGTGCCGGCAGATTTTAGAGTACGGACCCGCCGGGCTGGTCTGCTTGGATCAAAGCGAGACGGGAATATTCTTTCTGCAGCAAGAACTTTCCAAGTTCAGAGGTAGCAGCCAAATAATCTTTTGCGTCGCCGACGTTGGTGACCAAGAACGTTTGCGCAAGGTTTTTGCGGAACATAGCCCTGAAATCGTCTTCCACGCCGCAGCCTATAAGCACGTCCCGGTCATGGAGCGCAATGTTCAGGTGGCGCTGAAGAATAATGTCTTTGCCCTTCTCAACCTGCTCGAAATCGCGGAGCGAGGCGGGTGCGAAAGCTTCGTCGTAATCTCATCCGATAAAGCCGTGAACCCAACGAGCATCATGGGCGCTACAAAAAGAATTGGTGAATTGATCATCGGTTGCCGGCCGACGAATGGGATGCGATGCGTTTCGGTTCGCTTTGGCAATGTTCTTGGTTCACACGGGAGTGTCGTCCCGGTCTTTCAGGAGCAACTCCGGACCGGCCAAACTCTGACGATCACTCATCCAGAGATCAAGCGTTTTTTCATGACAGGACCCGAAGCCGTCTCATTGGTCTTGCAGGCATTCGCAATCGGAAACCACAGAGACATCCTGGTGCTCGACATGGGCGAACCTGTGCGAATTCGCGACCTCGCGCGGACGCTCATCCGGCTTTCTGGAAAGTCCGAGCGCGAAGTCGGCATTACGTTCACGGGGCTGCGAGAGGGCGAGAAGCTGACGGAAGAGCTATTCTACGAAACAGAAGAGATTCATCCGACACCGTTCGAGAAGATCAAGAGAACCCGAAGCCCACTGCATGGCTGGTCCCTACTGCAGCGCCACCTTGCCGAACTAAGAATTTCCATGTGCGTGGACGGCGCGGAGGCCGTCCGCCGCAAGATAAAAGAGATCGTCCCCGGATATTCGTACCAGTCGGAGGATTTTCCGAAAGAACACGCGTCGCGGAGTGCACCCGCCATTCTTGAGCATACAGCCGGCCGCCGTTAAGAAACTACCTTCCGATTGACGGCTGATATTGGAGCGAGCAACCGTGAAAGGAGACCTCAAGATGGAACCACATAGTCACAGACCAGAAGGCTCTGGACATTCTAGAACGGAGGTCCTAAAAAAAGCCCCCTATCCAATCGGGGACTGTTTTAAGAAAGCGTTCGTGACTCCAGCCGCGGTCCTGATTCGGAAGGCGCAACGAACCATAGCGTCCCATCTCACTTTCTGTTTCATTCATGCGCTGGCGCTGCAGCTTGTAATGTTTCTGATGCTGGCTGATGCACGTCCAGCGTCACGGCCGCAAGATAAGCAACCACTCGGTTCTTTAAGCAGCATCGGAACAGTTTATGTGGGTGACTCCGTGGCACCTGCCAGCTCGACGATTTTCAGCGGTGACACTCTCCGTTTAGGCGATGCTGCCACGGCAACGTTCACGATCAGCGGAAGAGGTTCCTTCGAGATCGCTTCCCGCAGTCAACTGGGATTCACCGGCGGCCAACAATATGTCGCTGAGTTGAAGTCGGGGACCGTGGTGATGAGTTCCTCCAGCGGAGCTTCCGGTATTACACTGCGAATTGGAAATCATGTTGTGCTGGCAGTCACGCAAGGAGAACAATCCACAGCGAAGATTGACAGTGCTGTAGACGGTTCGTTCGTGATCGGTTGTACGCAAGGCAGCGTAGGCATTGTTCCACTCGACGGGTCCCCCAACGGTATCTTCCTCCAGGTCGGTCAGTCGGTCAGCCTTTCTCCGCAGGGTGAATTGTCTGCCCCGAGAGCCGCGGTCGCTTCGACTGCGACCACCTCACCGACTCAGCCGTCCGCGTCGGCGCGAAAGTCTAGCCATACCGGCCTGATTATTCTAGGCGCGGCAGGAGCGGCTGGCGTCGTAGGTGCCGCGGTGGCTCTGGCCAGTAAAGGACACGGTCAGACCGTTAGTCCGTCCGCGCCTTGAAGTCCGCGCGTGCGATTTCAATCCACCACGAAGATTTTCCTGGCGGCCCGCGTTTTTTGATCCAAATCTAATCCACCGCTCGTTTTTTGGGGATTTGTCTGCCCCGATCGATCTCAGGAAATGGAAAAGTCACGCTAGTTTGGTTGGCCAGCCTGCTTCAGCAGTCGGAATGTTATTGTGATGTCTTCTTCGGCCTCTACCGGCTGTCCGCCGACAGAGCTTGGCGTATAGCGCCACTGCCGGACGGCATTCACTGCCGCTGCCGCTAGCAGAGCGGGGCCGCTTTTTGGCTCAACGCCCTGAATCGTTCCATCTTGTCCGATGACGGTATGAAGTATTACCGTCCCCTCCATCCTCTGCGTTTCGGCTTCTTCAGGGTAAACAGGGTCCGTGCGCGACAACAGTTTACCTATCTGCAAAGTCGAACCTTGTGATGACATCTGCGTTTTTAGCGCGGGCGGTATTCGAATCGAAGGATATGGGCTAAAACTTACGGAGACCGAGCCTTCCATGACTTCCGGCACTTCTGCCGGCTTCGCAGGCGACGAAGTTTGTTCGGTGGTACCAACCGCTGGTGCAATCTGTGGCGGATTCGCGCTTGGGCTCGGCGCGGTGGTGACGCCTGTGTCCTTGGGCTGTGCGGCTACACTCACGGGACCCGGCAGCTGCGCACGCTCAGTCTGGGGGCGGGGACTTATGGCGGGAGGGCTCGCAGCGCCAGGCTCCAAAACACGCGGCTGCGGTTGCACCGCATGCACTGAGGAAATGGCAACATTCGTGTTCCTACTTGTTGGTGCGGGCTCATTACTCTGCGCATCCGTGGGCGCATCACTGATGGCTCGACCGGGAACATCGACCGGCGCACTCGAGGAGAGAGGTGTTGGTGGGGGCGCATCCTGCACCACTGGACTCGGTTCAATGGTGGCAGCGCTCGCGGCGGATGACTCCACACTTTGGGGGGGGACACCCGTTTGCAATTTCGTATTTCCAAACCGTCCAAGTGTTGCGATTCGATTTCCTAGCCCCTCCCTGAACCAGCCGGCTACAAACGATACAACTGCTATCACAATGATCACCGCCGCAAGGGTTCCCCAACTTCGCGTCCGCGCAACAATTTTCCTCTGACCATCTCCCGCTTGCACGCCTTGTCTATGTTCTATTCCATCCAATAATCTCGGGCTTTGCTGGCGAGGCGCCGGGGCGGCGACCAATTTCCCTGCGCTTGATAATGTGGGCGTCGCGTTTGGCGCTAACCGCGACTTTTGCGCATGTTTTTGGATGACATGGTCCGGACTAGCAGGTTGGGTAGGTAAGCTCTGAGATATCGGAACGTTCGGCATCTCCAGGCGCCGCAAAGTCTTCTCGCGAGCCACAACTGCTTCTGATGGAGCTTGGACGGCGTGGACTTCAGGCGCAATCCAGCGCTTGATTCGATTGTGGGCATCTACAGAGAGATCCACAAAATGTATGCCAGCTCTTTTTTTCGATTCGCTGATCCATGCGATTTCGCCGTTCACCTCCAGCCGGTGGTTGTCTCCAGGTACTTGAAACCTTAATAGGACGAGGCCATCGGCATCCAAGGGCGCAGCCGAAGCTACCGCCAATCCGTTCTCGCTGATATCAAGGAAGATCCCGCCGTTGTTCTCGCCCATGCCAACGTATACGATCGACGGGACCGGTTTGCGCGCGCAGAGACGGCGATCAGCAATAACGAGACGAGATTCAGCGCCTTTTGAGGAGTTCGCCATGCACTTTACTTATCGGTGGAAAGATTCATACCGGAGACCCTTCCCCACAGTTCCGTAGCCGCCTGATATCAAGGTTGAAAACCAGTGGGCATCCAGGAATTCTGCCCGAAACGTTCCGTTGAAGGATTCCGCGAAACCGTTGTCCATGCCAGCGGCCTATTTGCACTTCATCCGTCTTCTCGACTTCTTGGATTGTTGGGAATCCTTTCACTGGAGCACCTTTACTTGTTACTCTACCACACCGTAGATATGCAAATGACGGCGATGCTTGGACAGTTTTGCCTCTCTCGAAATAATGAAGAGTGCCGAAATGAGCGCCGGGGATAGGCCGAGCCCGAATCGGTGTCTGCCATCAGCTGTAACCAGGGGTTTGCGCGGCAGCCCGGACAAAAAGTAGAAAAGATCAGGTCGATCTGCAACGATTTCGCGTGTATCAAACCATTTCATTTCGGTACGGGCGCCTTCGGATTCCCACATTCCGGTAAGGATAATCGGAAAAGTGGCGGCACTTGACACAGGTCCGTAATGATGTCGCCTTGGGCGCAGATGGCGCGGTCCGGCAAGCAGCTGATGCAATTCCTCGATGGCGGGCGTTATATCGCGCACCGAAAGAATTATTGCAAATTTATTCGCAGACGTCCCTGTCCCACTGATTGAATCCAGCGTTGCCAGCTCTAGTGAATCGTGACTTTCTGGACATTCCACAGGACGGCGGAGCCCAGGTAGAGAAGGTTGCCGGACGGGCAAGTGATTTCGTGGACTAGGCGGCCATTGTCGTCCTCGCCACGACCCAGACTGGTCTGCGCCCAGCCGAGCACCTTTCCATCTAAATTTAATTTGTAGATTTTCCCCGTGGTTCCGTCGGCGCTAAACAGATATTGGGGAGTGCCCGGGCTGACGCAGATGCCCCACGGCGAACCCATCCCGGTGTAGGTTCTCTTATAATTCAATTCACTGTCATAAACCTGGATGCGGCTGTTATTGCGGTCGCCAACGTAAATCGTGTCCTGGGCGTCTGCGGCGATGCTATGCGGAACCCTGAACTGATCCTGGCCGGTGCCGTAGGTTCCCACTTCCTTCAGCCAATGGCCGCCCGGCGTGATCTTTACGATGCGCGAGTTGCCGTAGCCGTCGGAGACATAAACATTGCCCTGCGAATCCCAGGTTAAATCGGTTGGGCGGTCGAATGTGCCGATCCTTCCAATCGGATGCGGGTCCCTGGGCCGCCCCCCAGCATTGTTGAAGCCCGTACCGCCGCGTTCGAGGAATTCCTCGAGGTAATCGATGGCTTCCGGCGTCCGGCCAAACTGCGCCTTAGGCACGGCCTGCGGATCAAACTTGATGATCATGCCGGAGCCCTCGTCTTCCATCCACACGTTATCGTCTTTATCGACGCGGACGGAGTGGGCGAAGGACGCGGCATAATTATGGGGTCCCCACTGTTTAACATATTTCATGTTTTGGTCGAACTCGAACAGCATGGCGGCCGTTCCCCCACGGGCAATTCCCTGAGGGTTCGTGCGCGAGTATACAAACAGGTGACCTCTTGAATTTGTGGAAACACCCATCGTTTCGCCCATCGTCATGTCGGGAATGAGGAGGTCAAGGAATTCGTCAGTGATCTGCATCTTCGGAATGGTTTTTTCAAACTCCGTTTGTTGGGCAATCTGCTCCTTGGTGGAAATCTGAGCTTGGGCTTGCTGCGGCAAAAGCACGCCTGCGAAACTCACCCCGCCAAGCAATAAAAATGAAGACAGCATGCGGAATCGTTTCATGTAATGAACCCTCCTTTTCGAAATGAACGTCCGACCGGGACATGCCCGGGCGATTTTACATTGCGAACCGAACAGATTAGCTCCGTTCCACGAAAATCTAAAAGCTCGGCGCTCAAATTGAAATCGGACCCAGACGGCAATTTTCAAGGTTCGGTTGCCACAATCCCTTGGCAACCCAAAAACCTGCCTGTTTGACGCTTCAATAATGAGCGCGTTTCGCTTGCCCAAAACTATGTTGCTAGCCTGCTCGCAATTAACTGTTTGTGGGCTAAGTTGACTGCCAACGATATGTTGAATATGGCCGCCTGTCTCGCATCACGTGCCAGTTCACCGAATTCAACAACCATCCAGTCACACTGACTGCCTGCGGACTAACGGAGGCATTAATTTTGGACCAGCTCAATGAACCATGAAATTCGATCACAGTTTAAGAATTCGTGCAGCGTTGTCGCCTTGGATCAATTTTCGTTGCGCACTCGTCAGATTGACCTGATCGAGGAAATGCACGGGCTGTTCATAGCCCATGTCCAGGCAATAGTCACTCCCGATCATAATGCGCTCGGCGCCGACTTCGCCGATCACGAATTCCATTGCCGATTTCGAGTGGACGATGGTGTCGTAGGTAAACCGGTCGAGATATTTGCTGGGAGGCCGCGGCAATCGCAACTTTTCAATTTCCGGTCGTACCGTTGATCCATGGTCGATGCGTCCCATCAGTATCAGTAACACTGCCCCGCCATGTGGGAGAGTGAACCGAAGCTTTGGATGGCGGTCCAGTACGCCGCCAAAAATAAGGTGGCAGGCAGCGATGGCCGTGTCGAACGGAAAGCCAAGAATGCTGGTGAGCGAGAACGCCGCGGTGCGCGGCCCGCCGACTACCTGCAAGGGATGCAAAAAAATAGGGAGATCGAGCGCTTCGATGCGGTTAAAAATTGGCTCGAAGAGCGGGTCATCGAGATCGCGATGATTGATGTTCGTGCCCATGTATACGCCGCGCAGGCCTGGCAATTTGCTGGCGCGATTTAGTTCGTCAATGGCACGATCCGGAAAAAGCATGGGGAGCGTCAGCAATCCAACGAGACGCGTCGGATATAGCAGGTGCGCGGCACTGGCCGCGTCGTTCCATGCGCGCGCCAATTTGTGAGAGACTTCCTCGTCGCCCCAATGCGCCATGGGTCCAGTTAGCGACATGGCCTGCACGGCCGTGCCTTGCGCGTCCATATCCGCGATGCGTTTCTCCAGGTCGACGGCACGATACGGCAGCGGACCCTGAAAGCGGGCGTCCGTCTTGATGTAAAAACCTTCTTCCGCCGCCCGATATTCCACCTGAAACCGTGGTCCTTCCTCAGCGAGTACATCGAGATAGGCCTGCGGGAAATAATGTGCGTGAATATCGATGGCGCGCACCCCGCTCGCATCGTGATTTGGCATAGTCACTAATCTCCTGAATGGTGACGGTCAATCGATCGAACGTCCCGGATGGGGTCACTATTTTGAAGTGTCTCTTGACGGATTAATTGAGCCCGCCAGCGAGGCCCTGCCCGATACTGCACCAGCAGGGCCGACACCTGAAGCCGGCGCCCGCTCGCTCATCGACCCGGATCGCAAAGACAGCACGAGCAAGCCGCCAACGAGGCCCGTGGCAACCAGGTAAAATACGCCGGCCTGGTAAGTCCCAGTTTTGTCGCTGAGAAATCCAATCACGTAGGGACCGGCAAATCCGCCCAAGTTTCCGACCGAGTTGATGAACGCAATGCTGGCCGCGGCCGCAGGGCCAGTCAGAAAGAGCGTCGGCAACGCCCAAAACGGAGAAGGAAATGCATAGAGAGCCATGGTTGCGACAGAGAACGCAGTCACAGCCAAAACAACATGAGTTCCCGCCCACTGGCTGCACGCGAGCGCCACCCCGACCATGAGGATTGGCACCGCGGCATGCCAACGCCGTTCGCGTGTTTTGTCCGAATGCCAACTGGAAAGGAGCATCGCGGGGATCGCGAGCAGCCACGGGATCCCTGAAAGGAGGATAACTTGCCGCGTGTTACCTCCGGAAATCCTCTGCACAATTTTCGGTAGCCAGACCCCAAGGCCGATGCTGTTCGTGATGTAGCAAAAATACGCGCCAGCGAGCAGAAGAACTTGAGGGTGACGAACCGACTGCCACAGGCTGAGCTTGATCTGAGCTCCCTTGGCCGCTTTCTCCCGTTCGAGTTCCGCGGTGATCCAGTTCCGCTCATCTTCTGGCAGCCACTTGGCATCCTTGGGCCGGTCCGTCAAATAGAAAAAGGTGACCATACCGGTGACAACTGCCGGAAAGCCCTCCAGCATTAACAACCATCGCCAGCCGCCATAGCCGAACCAGCGAATCTTCATCAGGAAGACGGCGAATGCGGCGCCCAGCAGGTTGGACATCGGGATGGCCAACATGAACATGGCCACCGCCTTGGCACGGTCCGCATATCTATACCAGTGGGTGAGATAGACAATGACGCCAGGGAAGAAACCCGCCTCGGCTACTCCCAACAAAAATCGTATCCAATAGAATTGGTGCGCGCTGGAGATCAGGCCGGTGAGTGTGGCCAGCGCTCCCCATCCGATCAGGGTGACGCCAATATATTTTCGCGCACTCCACACCTCAACGAGCATCGTCTGCGGGATCTGAAACACAAAATATCCGATAAAAAAAACGCCCGCGCCAAAGCCAAAGACGGCGTTTGAAAAATGGAGATCGCCCGTCATTTGCAGCGCGGCGTAGCTGACATTTACGCGGTCAATATAGTTGAACACATAGAGAATGAAGAGGAAGGGAGCGAGGCGACGCGCGATGCGGCGCGTGGCGCGGCGAGCGATTGGCTCTAGGGTTTGCTGGCCGATAGAAATGTTCATTGGCTCTCCTGATCGAGAGGCTGTGATATTTCAATCGCCTCCCACACCAAAGTCAGAAGGTTATTGCAGCGAGGCCCATTCGAGAGCGAGTATCCTAAACCCTTAGACACCGGCGATCAATCCGCCGTCAATGCGAATGATGGAACCGGTGATGTAGGAGGCACGGGTGCTGGCCAGGAAAGCGACAGTGTCGGCATACTCTTCTGGATTGCCGTAACGGCCGAGGGGAATGGAACCGGTGCTCTCAGCCGACACTGCCTCTACCGTGCGTCCCTCGCGTTTCGCTTTAGCCTCGTCCAGAAAACGGATCCGGTCGGTGGCGATGCGGCCTGGCACCACAATATTGGCAGTGATTCCGTCGCGTGCCACTTCGCGAGAAAGCGTTTTGGACCAGCCTACTAACGAAAGGCGGAGCGCGTTGGAAATGCCGAGATTGGGGATCGGCGCGACCACGCCCGATGAGGTGCTCGTAATGATGCGCCCCCAGTGACGCGATTTCATGCCGGGCAGCACCCGGTCGGTAATTGCGATAACCGGAAGCACCATCGCTTGAAAGTTCTTGCTCCACAAACCTGGATCCTGGCCAAAAGCGGGGGTTGGAGGCGGGCCCCCCGTGATATTGACAAGAACATCGACAGGCCCGAGACGGTTTTCAATCGCGCTGACATTTTTCTCGATCGCGGAAAGATCCGCTAAGTCCCAGGCGATCGCAAACGAGGGCGCACTTTCGGATTGTATTTCTTGAGCAGCGCGCTCTGCCGCTGCGAGATCGATGTCCGCGACAGCAACCTTCGCTCCCTCCGCCGACAGCGTCGTGGCGATGGCTCGTCCGAGCCCTCCGCCACCACCGAGCACTAGAGCCGTCTTACCTTGCAAGCCTAAATTCATCTTGGATTCTTCCTTTTATTAAAAGAGCGGATTAATTCTACGAAAACTGTTTACCTACGACTTCGTCTTTTGCGGCGCACGAGAGGCTGACACGGGTAACTCGGCATCCGCGGAAGCGCTGGGCGGTGTCAGTGCGGCGCGTTTATCTACACGAGCGATACAGGAAAGCAGATACTCTATTTCGTCTTTGGCACGTGAAGAGAGAACCGCCGCAGGTTTTCGCTGCGTGTCCGAGGCCAGTACGCCGCGGCGCATCAAAACATATTTTCGCACCGCAAGACCTATTCCGGCCTGTTGCTCGTAGCGAACCAGCGGAAGGTGAGCATTGAAAATGTCATGCGCTGTGTCGCGCTGGCCGGCTGCGTTAAGTCGAACCACATCCACCAGCATCTCCGGAAAACAGTACCCGGTCATGGCCCCATCGGCGCCGCGCTCGACCTCAAAATCGAGAAAAAGGCCGCCATTGCCGCAGAGAATCGAAATGTGGCGCATCGATCCGTCACGCTCGAAACCCCGCAGGGTCGAAATCTTCTCGAGGCCAGGCCAATCCTCGTGCTTGAGCATGACGCAGGAGGAATTTTCGTTGACAATGCGGCGGATCACACCGGGCGTCATGACCACGGTAAAAGTAAGCGGGTAGTCCTGAATGACAAAGGGCACGTCCGGGCCGATGGCCTCTGCAGCCTGACGGTAGTAGGTCACAATCTGGTCATCCGTCCTCAATTGGACAGGCGGTGCAATCATGACTCCGGCGGCTCCGGCATCCATGACCGCCCGCGAAAGCGATCGCATCGCCGCGAAGCCCGGTGACGAGACGCCCACCACAACAGGCACGCTGGACTGGCTGATGACGCGCGAAGCCACTTCCACGGCTTCCTGCTCGTCGAGCTTCGGTGCCTCTCCCATCTGGCCCAGCACGGTGATGCCAGTGGCGCCACCTTCAATATAGAAATCGACCATTCGATCGATGGAACGCACGTCAATGCTGCCATCCACAAGAAAAGGGGTGGTCGCAATGACATAGACGCCGTGAGCACTGCTGTCAATTCGCATGAAATTTTCCAACGGAATCCGGACAGGATTAGTTTTACGTGGAATTTCCGGCCCTGCGTATCCTAACCTTTCTTCCACTTCCGGCACAAGGAACTAACAGAGCAGGCCGCAGTACGGTCAGATGTTGTTTTTTTTAAAACTTTCAGGAATAAAACAGTCTGCATGGCCCATCGGGTTTCCTCGCAGCAGGGCTATGCAGGGCTCTACAATTGCCACAAAATAGCATTGTGGAGCATTGATGGTTATATTACTAATAGACACACTTATATAGTTATGGCGGAGAGGGTGGGATTCGAACCCACGGTCGGGTTTCCCCGACACACGCTTTCCAAGCGTGCTCCTTCAACCACTCGGACACCTCTCCACCGGATGAAGCTCAATCAGACTAGCACAAACTTCCGGCCGGAAGAAATTTGCGGCCGCCCTGTATTCCTCGAAATGAGTTGCAAATGAACATCCGTATTGGGCGGCTTTATGCCAGGTGAAAACACGGGCAATAATGGCCTCATTCTTTTTGTGCGTATCAGGTTTGTCCATGAACGGGGCGGGCTTTCGCTTGCGCTTTTCTGATTCGGGATCGTGTTCTCCTAAAATTCGAGCTCCTCCTGTAGAATCCCTCCTGGAGGGCGGCATGAATCACTGGCATGGAAAGTGGGCGTTGATCACCGGCGCGAGCGCCGGGATCGGCACGGCTATGGCGCGGGAACTGGCGGCGGGAGGAACGAATCTGGTGCTGACGGCGCGGCGACGCGATCGCCTGGTAGGGCTCGCGGCGGAACTCAGCACGAAACATGGAGTTCGCACGCTGGTTTGCGTCGCGGACCTGGCGCAGGCGCTCGGCCCTCAGCAGATTTTTTCGTTCACGGAAGAAAAACAGATCGCGATTGACTTGCTTGTGAACAACGCCGGCTTTGGAGCCTATGGAGAATTCCACAAAGTGCCCCTCGAACGGCTTGTCGAAATGACGCAGGTGAATGTGACGGCGGTTGTGCATATGACGCATCTTTATTTGCCCGGAATGATTGCGCGCGGCGGCGGAGATATCCTGATCGTGGCCTCCACTGCGGCGTTTCAGGCAGTGCCTTACATCTCAACGTATGCCGCGACGAAAACATTCGATTTGCATTTCGCCGAAGGCCTCGCAGAAGAGGTGCGACAGTACGGCGTCCGTGTTTGCGCGCTTTGCCCCGGCTCCACGGAGACGGAATTTTTTCAAGTTGCGGGACAGCGCAACCACACGCGGCGCGCGCCGGAAACGGCGGAGAAAGTTGCGCACGTGGGGCTTGCGGCGCTCGCCGCGGGAAAAAGTTCGGTGATTTCCGGATTCAAGAATTGGCTGGGCGCGGAAACAATTCGCATGGTGCCGCGCCGGATGGTTGCGCGAATTGCCGCGGGGATCTTCCGTCCGAAGGAAAACCACGGGTAAAAGATTTGTTGCGTGAGCGCAAAACAAAATGGCCGACGATCAAAAATCAGTGGAACGCCAGCTGCACGCGGAAGGATTTCTTCACACCTATGTGTGGCAAGATGGGCCGAACGCCTTTTATCCGGACCACACGCATGCCGTTGAGACAGCGCACATCCTCCTTGATGGCGAAATGACACTGACCTACAGCGGGGAAATTCATACTTTCAGGGCGGGAGAACGATGCGACCTGCCGGCCGGCGCTGTCCATTCCGCGAAAATGGGACCGCGCGGGTGCAAGTATCTGGTTGGGGAGAAGTAGGAGTAGCAGGCGCTTCACACGCTGCTGAAAAAGTATTTTATTTTGTAATTCCGAGCGAAGCGAGGAATCCCTCTGTGATTGAATACGAAGAAAGAGAGATTCCTCGGCGCGCAGCGCGCCTCGGAATGACAAAACTTTAAGTTTTTCCGCAAACTGTTCAGCCTGTTAGTTTTGATTTTCGTCGGGCCGGAAGAGGCCAC
>PMOP01000255.1 GCA_003161495.1 Acidobacteriota bacterium
ATGAGCATCATGGCGACGCTCAACGATTTGCTCGTGGAATCGCGCACGCATTCGCTGGAGCAGAAGGGCCGCCCCGCGCGATCCATCGACGGGCACGAGGCCGTAGTAGCCGCGCTGCGACGCAAGGACCCCGAGGGCGCTTCGCAAGCGATGTATAACCACATCGACCAGATTGCCGATCTGCAGCTGCACGCACAGAAAAATCCGAATTCCCCCACCAAGTAGCCGGAGACGCAACAACGGAGACGCAACAAATGGACGAGAGCCTGCGAGCACAGATCGATTCAAATCTATCGCATCTCGACAGCTTGATCCGGCGCGGGCGCCGGCTTCGCGAAACTTTAGCCGAAAATCCCTCGGACTTATCCGCGCTCGTGGCCAATCGCGCCTGGCAGCAGGATATAGGCGTGGCGATCAATCAATTGTCCGGCGGGAGCAAGGCTCATTGGCTAGCGCGCGCGTTCAGCGAAGCATTTCTGCTGCGCACGGCATCCGGCCAGGTGATTGAAGCGGTTGCGCCGGCGGAGATCGTCGAGCGACTTGTCGGCGTCCTCGATCAAGCGGTCCTTTCGCTGTCACGCATGAATGATGGACAGAGCGGATCTACTTCGCCAGCCGCTGCGCCGCTCCCCCGCCGATTTGAATTCGTTCACAACGTCGAACTGCGTCCCGTCGTCGAGCAAGCGTACACCGACAGCCGGGACGCACTGGAGCAAGGCCAATACGACACAGCGCTGATCAACTCTAGCGGAATCCTCGAAGCGATCGTGACGGATGCGCTGGAACACCAGGGACTCAATGCGCTCACCGAAGCGGGGGTCCCCGCCGGAAAAATTGCCGATTGGTCCTTCAACGATCGCCTCGCTGTCGCGGAGCGAGCCGGCCTCATTCGCGGCGGATGCGCGCGCCTTCCGGAAATCGCGCGGAAATATCGAGACCTCACCGACGCGGACGGCAACCCTCAATTGACCGTAACCGAGCGCGATGCGCGGCGAACCACGCAAGTCCTCCACGTAGTGATGAGAGATTTGGATCCGGGAAGATAGTTTTTCAGTAGGACGGGCTTCAGCCTGTCGGTTTTCCGCGCGTAAAAAAATTCAAAACCGACAGGCTGAAGCCCGTCCTACTTTAAATCTGAGAATCCTTCTCCGTCTCGGCGGGAAGCATCCAAAGGCCTGCAATTTCCCCGGACGGGTCGAACGCGATGCGAACGATCATCGGCCCGTTTTCGAACGCGCAGCGGACATCCACGCGGTCAAATTCAGGATCTTTGCGCGCGACCTTGATGTTCTTGAAAGGGCCGAGATGCATCATGACGTGCATCCACGACGCTTCCAGGCGATCGCCGGGCATCGCTTCTTTCATCTGATCGTTGAATCTTGTGCTCACTTCCTTGAACTGCTGCTGCCCCAGCAGGTCCGTGATCGCCCGGGCCGATGCTTCCATGCTTTCCGGGCTGACATCGGAAACGGGAGCGATCCGAAAATAAGTAATCCGGTTCGAGTCGTCAAACATCAGCTTCAATTCGACTTTGTAGTGTTCGAATTGGCTCTTCGAAACATAAATCGGAGCGCCCTGCACCGTCCTCGTGGTTTGCGAAATTTGCGCCTGGAACGAGCCTGCCACGCCCGTCAGTTCGTCCCGCGCGCCTTTCAAGTCGCTTTCGCTCACGGAATCCTTCAGGTCGGCGCTGAAGCGTTCGCGAACCGAAGCGAGCGCACCATGAGCGAATTCCTCCATGACGTCCTTGGTGGTCGACAGGCGTTTCTCATCGTCCGACTGCGCGAGTGCAAGACATTGAGTTCCCAAACCGATCATCAGCAGCAGGAGGAAATATCGTAGCGGGCGCATGGTGACCCTCCAGTTTTGAAAAAGAGGCTGACTACGAGGACGGTAGCACGAGAGGATAGTATCACCAGTGGCGCAGGCTTCAGCCTGTGGGTTTTAGTCCATGCCAGGCCGAAACCCCACAGGCTGAAGCCTGTGCAACACGTATTCCAATTATAAATCTTGCCTATTTCTCGGCGTTGGCTAGCGGCTTCTCGGGCGCGTACTTGACCAGAGTGCCGCCCTCCGACTCGTAAACTTGCGCGCCGATCGCGCCCGCGATTTTGAATCCTTTGCTTTCCAATAAATCCGCCGCAAGCCCTGCACGGTGGGCGTGATTGGAGACCAATACGAGCGGCTTGTCCCTGGGGATTTCGGCGAGATGCTTTTCGAGATCCGCGGCCTGGATGTTGAGGTAAACAGGAAACCCGCCATTCATGGCGATTTCCGTGGGACGCCGCACATCGATCAACCGCACCTGCCCGGGATTTGCCAGCAGCGCGTCAAATTCCGCCCGGGTCAGGATCTTCGCATGCGATGCCTGGGCGGCGCCGGGTTGCTGCGCAAAACTGGCAGCCGAAGCCAGCAAAATCAACACTAAAAGTTTTCTCATCGCAACATTCTCCATTTTATTTTAAATAATTGCTTCTCGATATTCTCCCACGGCGAAGCCGCGCCACAAAGAGGGTTCGTGTGGCGAAAAGATGGAAGCGAATGTCGCCGAGAGGCGATTCCTATTTTCTGAAAGTTTTCTTAAGGCAGGACGATCATGGCGCGCAAATTGGATCCCTGCGCACCGGGTGGATTCAGGCCATAAAGGTAGCCGTCATTGTTTAAGTAATGATAATCCTCAAAGCCGGCGACCTTGTACTGAGTTCCGGTTTGCGGATCGACGACGTCGAGCCTGCCGACAACGGAATTCTCGCGCTTGCGATCGATTTGATCGGCAATATTTTTTAGTTGCTCGTTGGCATGGGCGATCATCTCGGAAGTCAGCCGTTGATCGCCGGCGACATTTTCCTGCGCGCTCTCGTAAATCTGCCGGGAGCTGTCGTTCTCTTGCCGCGCGCCGGCGCTTGCGGCGTCTTTCTGCCGCGCTTCCCATTCCGGATTAAATTTCGAGCTTTGCAGCATCTGCGCAAGCACTTTTTCGCCATCCTGCTCGCGCCCGGTGAACGCGATGTAGCCGTACAATCTGTAGACAAACCACATGGCGGAAGCGCCGGGGGCCATTCGGATCGTGGCGGCGATGTACTTGCCTTTTAATGGCCGGCCGCCGACGTTGCATGTAAAGGAAACCTCACCGGCGGTGAGATGCGCATCCGTGAAACCCTCCATTGCCGCCGACTGCGCGAACGCGGAAGCAAGATCTTCGCGAGCGTCCGCGGAATTAATTTGAGGGTCGCTGCACTGGCGCGACAAAAGCGTCCGGACATAGGATTGCGCGAATTGTTTTCCCGAATTGTAGCCGAGGACTTCGAGTTTCGTTCCGTCGCCTAATGTCTGGAATGTGCCTTCGCCAAGCCCGGCCGCGGAGAGCGCTTGCGTGGGTTGCAGGAACGCGCCGACCAACGAGTCGCCCATCGACGCGCGCACCAAGCCGTCCGGAGAAACCATGGATACGGAATAGCGCGCATCCACTGGGCTCAGGCGATATCCGCCGCCAATCGCATGCCAGCCCTGCGGAACGGACACAGTAAAAGCGCTTTCGTGGGGATCGCTCCAGTTTACAAAGTTCAACTCCCTGGCCGCGGAACCGTTCGCCGCTTCCGGCACACCTTCGCTCGAAGATATCGGGACGACGTGAAAACTTTTCAGAATGGCGGCAAAGGAGTCTGTCGAATCGCGGTAAACTTCTCCGGGCGCTTCCATACCGTAAAAACAAACGGAGGCGGCTCCCGGACCATTGGCCCAGCTCAGCACGGCCGATCCGCTGCGTTCGGCGCCCATTCCCATAACTCGCGTAGCATTGGTCATGGTTTGTACGGCGCTCCAGGGCATTAGGGCATCGAACTTGCGAGCCAACTCCTGAACCATCGCCGCGGCGCCTTGCGCGTCTAGTTCAGATTGTTGGAGGTGCAGCGGCCAAATCAGGATTTCTTCGCCGCGCGTTCCGTGCAGGACAACCTGGCCGCTGGAGCTTACCTTGCCAACCGTCCAACTCGCCGGCAGATTCACAACAAATCCAGAGGGATCTTTATGCGTGGTCCAGGATTTGGGCAGAGTCTCGGGCTGCGGGCTGGCAACGCGTACTTCCATTAAATCCTGCGAAGGCGGCTCAGGATTTGAAGTTGCGGAAGTCTCGGAAGGCGCAACGACTGCGACAAGTTCTCTTTTCTTGCGATCGTATTCGTCCTTGGTCAAAACACCGTCTTCGTACGCCTGATCCAAGGCTTTCTTTACCGTCGAAATGTTGTGTTGTCGAAGATCACTGGAATACAGCGCGTCCTTTTTAGTCTGGTATTCGTCGGCGCTAATGGCTCCGCCTTTTAAAGCGGCGTCCAGCGCGGCAAGTTTTTTTCTGTCCCTGACGGAAAGAGGAGGAGAGGCCGCATCGGTTCCGCCAGCGTCAGCGCCCGCAGTCGACGCCGCCATTGCCGGGGCGCCGCCCGAGGCAATGAGGGTGCGGGCGGGTACGCCATTCAGCGTCAAGGACTGGATCATTTCCTGCGATATTTTGTAGTCGGAAATCGATTGCTGGCCCTGCGGGTTATTGGCGGAGGAGGAAGCGATGACGGCGTAGGAGAATCCGTTGGCGGCAAAGGTCTCCAGGTAGACGCGCGTGCGAGGCGCGCCGGAGGTCCCCGGCGCATCGCCGACGATAAATATCCGCGGTTGACCAGCGATGGTTCGCAAACCTCGGTCCGACACGCGGTAGCCGGGATGAGTGTTCTGAATTTCAGTATTGAGGGCTTGGAGAAAAGTAGCGGGGTCAATTCCCTTTTGCAGAAAGATTTGCACGTAAGCATCCACGCCGTGAACAATGGTTACGCCGGAAGCGCCGCCGGCTTTATAGGGCTTGGCGACCCATCCGGGAGGGACTTGGATCGTAAAATGCTGCTGAGAATCGACGTAAACCGTGTCCGCATAAGCTATCCCGCCGCAACTAAAAATTAAGCCCCAAACGAAACCAGCAAGTGACGCGGAAAACAGCGTCCTCTTGTTCCTCGCCGCTCTTGAAATGCTCATAAGACGCATGCACCACTTCCAGCTGCCCTTTGCGACAATCCGGCAACCTAATAAAATGTTAATTTCAACTCTCTGGCACCGCAAGATATCTACAGAGCATCCAGGCTGCCATTGGGCAGACCCATCGCGCGAACTTGATTGCGCGTGGTTCTATGATCGGCTTCTTGTGGAAAATTCTTAACCTGTTATCAAGGATTTACCAACGATACGCCTTGCGAACCGTTCCAGGAGCCAGGGCGTTGATGTCCGCATCCGCCAGGTATAGGCTTAGGCCGACGCTTCAGGGGAAATTGTTCCATGGTCCGAAAATATTTCATCGCTGCGGGAATCTGCGCCGTTCTGCTTGGCATTGCCGTGCGGGCCTTCGTGCCCAGCGTGTTTGCGCAGGGATGGGAGCCGGCGATTCGCGATTTTGAAGAGCAGGACAAAGCGCATCCGCCGAAACCTGGCAGCATTGTTTTCGCTGGTAGCTCCAGCTTCCTGTTTTGGGACACTCTTCTTTCCGATATGAAACCGCTGGACGTGATCAATCGTGGCTTTGGCGGCTCGGAATTTTCCGATCTTGATCAATATGCGAATCGCATCGTGGTGGCGTACCGCCCGCGCGCGGTGGTTGTCTATGAAGGAGACAATGATCTCGCGGAGGGGTCTTCCAAGACGCCTGAAATGGTCGCGAGCGACTTCCGGAAATTCGTGCAGATCGTGCATGGCGCGTTGCCGAACACCTGGATTTATATCCTGGCCATCAAGCCGTCCAAGCTGCGCTGGAACCAGTGGCCACAGATGAAAGCGGCGAACAAAATGATGCGGGAGTACGCGGCAACGCAGGAACGCGTGCGGTATATTGACATCGCCACGCCCATGTTCGATGCGAATAGGAATTTGCCGCGCGATCTGTTCAAGGCCGATGGGCTGCATCCGACCGCG
>PMOP01000139.1:0-4393 GCA_003161495.1 Acidobacteriota bacterium
GAAGGGCTGCGGTACCTGATTTCCGTTGTCGGAGCAAGCCAGATCGGCCTCGGCAGCGATTATCCATTCGCGTGGGAGGTTCATCCGGTGGATCACGTCCTTGGCACGCCTGGGATCAGCGACAGTGATCTCGAGGCGATCCTCGGCGGGACGATGTGCAAGCTGCTGAGAATTCCGGCGTAGCGTCGCAACTCACCTTCTATGTGAGTGAAACGCCCAATGCATGTAGTGCGGTTTGCGCGACGTTGGGGACGGATACTTTCTTAAATTAGCCTGGCCGGTATACTGGATGAAGCATCCAATACACTATGGCTGACCGAAGCGAATTCGATTCCACTCCGACGGAAACTCTCACTCCCGTCGTGACCACTTGGGATATGCCTCCCAATCCGTACTGGGAAAATCTGGAGGCACGCAAGCAGCGGAGATCGCTCGCCATCGCCATCTTGCTTTTCTTCCTGACCTTGATTTCCACGTTGGCGGTCGGAGCGCAATATGCATCCTCGTATGCGTCAGGCCAATCGCCCGATTTTGACCAACTCTTTTCCACGTATGCGGCCTTGCTGGCGCACCCGCAACTTTTGCTCGCCGGTGTTCCTTTTGCTTTCACGTTGATTGGAATATTGCTTGCGCATGAATTAGGACACTTTTTTGCGTGCCGCTATTACGGAATTTCCGCGAGCTACCCTTATTTTCTTCCTGCTCCTACGCTGATCGGAACGCTGGGCGCGTTCATTCGCATTCGTTCTCCGATATACAATCGCAAAGCGCTTTTTGACGTGGGACTCGCCGGCCCCGTAGTTGGTTTTCTCTTCGCTGTTCCGGCGCTGGCGATTGCTATTTTCTATTCGAGGGTCGTACCGCTTTCGGACGCGCATGCTTCCATCGTCTTTGGGCAGCCTCTCGTGATGCGCCTGCTCGTCGCCGTGCTACGGCCGGGCGTGACGCCGGGAGATTTGTTGTTGCATCCCGTGGGGCGCGCGGCATGGGTCGGCCTATTCGCGACGGCGCTGAATCTGCTTCCCGGCGGACAACTCGACGGCGGGCACATCCTGTATTCAGTGGCCAGCAAGTATCACCGAAAAATTACGCTGGCCGTCGCGTTGCTCTTGATTCCTCTCGGCCTGTTTTTTTGGAGGGGATGGATCCTGTGGTCCGTCTTGCTGCTGGCGATTGGCTTTCGTCACCCGCCGCTGCTCAACCGCTGGGAGAAGCTCGATCGCGCGCGGCTCTTGTGGGCCGCCGTCGCGGTCGTCATGTTCATTTTGAGTTTCATGCCCATGCCGGTAATGATCCGCTAAGGTAGGACGGGCTTCAGCCTGTCTGGTTTTGCGATTCAATCTGGATCAGAAAACCGACAGGCTGAAGCCCGCGCCACTGAATTCCTCAAAACAAGCTCAGCGGATCCACATCCACGAGCACAGCTTTCTGCGGAATTTCCTTCTCCTCGCTGAACGCCAGCAAATCCGAGACAGCGCGCGTAAGCTGCGCGCGCCTGGACGCCTTCAGCAAAAATTGGAACCGATACTCGCGCTTCAGCCGCGCCAGCGGCGCAGCCGCCGGACCGAGCACCTTCACGCCGCGCGATTCCTGCGGAGCCAAAAACGCGGACAGTTGCCGCGACCACCGAATCGCATTCTCGATTTTCGTGTCGCGCACCAAAATGCTTGCTAGTGCCGTGAACGGCGGATAATGCAGCAAGCGCCGAAATTGCACTTCCTTTTCAAAAAAAGCGAGGTAGTCCTGCCGCGCGGCCAGTTGAATCGCGTAGTGCTCCGGATAATAAGTCTCGACAAAAACTTCTCCCGGCAAATCGCCGCGCCCGGCGCGGCCCGCGACCTGCGTCAGCAATTGAAACGTGCGCTCGGCGGCGCGGAAGTCCGGCAAGCTGAGTTGCGAGTCCGCGGAAATCACGCCGACCAGCGTGACCCGCTGAAAATCGTGCCCCTTTGCCACCATCTGCGTGCCCACCAGGATGTCAATTTTCCCCGTCGCGAAGTCGCCAAGCACTTGCTGGTACGCTCGTTTGGTGCGCACGGAGTCGCGGTCCAGGCGCGCAACTTTCGCCTCCGGATATTTCTCGCGCAGTTTTTCTTCGAGCTGTTCCGCGCCCGCGCCAAAAAAATGAACGTGTTCGGAGTTGCACTTCGGGCAGACCTCCGGCACGCGCCGCGAGAATCCGCAGTAATGGCACTCGAGCCGGCTGCGCTGCTTGTGATACGTCAGCGAAATGCTGCAGTTCTCGCACTGCACACCCGCCCCACACGACCGGCAAATCACGAACCAGGAATAACCGCGGCGATTGATGAGGATCAGCGACTGCGTTCCCTCGGCGAGACGCGCAGCGATGGCTTCACTGAGTTTTGAGGAGATCGGCCCGGTATGATGCGTGGACTTGAAGTCCTCGCGCAGATCTACGATTTCCACGGGTGCGAGTGGCCGGTTCTCCACGCGCGAATCCAGTTGAAGAAGATGGTATTTTCCCGACCGGGCGTTCTGAAAGCTTTCAAGCGACGGCGTCGCCGAGCCGAGCAGCGCGACCGCCCCTTCGAGCTTCGCGCGCACGACCGCCACGTCGCGCCCGTGGTATCGCGGCGTTTCCTCCTGCTTGTAGCTCGCCTCCTGCTCCTCATCGACCACGATCAGCCCGAGATTTTCCACCGGCGCGAAAACGGCTGAGCGCGTCCCCACCACGACGCGCGCCTCACCCCGCCGCACGCGCCACCATTCGCGCGCGCGCTCCACTTCCGGCAGCGCGCTGTGCAGCACCGCAACGCCCGCGCCGAATCGCGCGCGAAATAATCTTCCACACCACAGCGTCAGCGCGATTTCCGGAACCAGGATCAGCGCGCTCTTGTTCCGAGCAAGCGTCGCTTCGACAGCGCCGAGATACACTTCCGTTTTCCCGCTGCCCGTAACGCCATAAAGTAGCCCCGTGGTAAAAACTCCCGCATCGAGCCACCCGCGAATAACTCCTAGTTCCCGCTGCTGATCCTCATTTAAAATATTCGACGGCGGCGTGTAATCGGCATCGAACAAATCTTCTTCAACGGAGAGCGGCTCTTCCCAACATTTCAGTTTTTCTTGCCGGATCATTCGCTCGACAAGCGGCCGCGAAACCCTGGCGAGTTTTGCAAGATGAGGCAGCGGCAGAGGGCCGCGTTCCTCCGCGAGAACATGAAACACTCGCGCTTCTTTATCGGGAAGTCTGACGCTCGCATCGGTATTGGATGAATGCTCGGAAGTATCCGCGTTCCACGCGACAATTTTCTGCACGCGCGCCTGGCGCCGCACCGCAACCTCGCGCGCTTCGAGCTGCTTGCGCCGCTGCAACCGCTCCGCCGCGGCTTCTCCGCCGGGCAGCTTGCGCAGACGGTCCGCGCGCACCGGCCGTCCCTCGATCTCCATGAGAGAAAGCAGCGCCAGCTCCGCAACTTCGGATTCGCTGCGATTCCCTCCTGAGTCCAGCTCGGCGCGGCGCGCTCGCCCCGCATCGGTCATCAGAAATTCGCGCTCGTGACGCAGATCGATCTGCGGCGGCAGCATCGCGCGAAACACTTCGCCGAGCGGCGCCACATAGTAGCCGGCCACCCAGCGCCCCAGCTCCACGAGATTCGGCGGCAGCGCCGGAATCGAATCGAGCACTTCGACAATTTCCCTGATATTTTTTACGCGCGCGGGATCGGGCCGCCGCACGGACGCTTCCACAACCACGCCCGTCATCGCGCGATTGCGGAACGGCACGAGCACGCGGCTGCCCGCGCATACCGATCCGGCCAGGCGTTCCGGAATCTCATACGTGAACAGCGAGCGCAGCGGAACCGGCAGCGCGACTTCGCAATAAGTGGGAGGCATGTGCGGAAGGTAGTGTAGCAGCAGAACCCCAAGTGGGCATTTCCAGAACAGATTTCCGAAGGCGATCGAATTTCGTGGCGCCGGCGTCTCGCCGGCGTTTTTCGGCATGGGCAGCGGTTAGAAAAATCGCCGGCAGGACGCCGGCGCCACAAAAATCAGCGCGCAGCTTTCTTGGGCTTCAAGCCTAGATGCGCCATGACTTTTTGCAAATCCTTCCAGACTTCGCCTTTCGCATTCGGGTTGCGCAGCAAATAAGCCGGATGATACGTGGCCAGCAGCTTCGTGCCCCGATAATCAAACCAATCGCCGCGAAATCGCGAAATGGGATCCTTGGTTTTCAAAAGCGCCTGCGCGGCGGTTAAACCCAGGCAGACGATCGCTTTCGGCTGGATCACGTCCAGCTGGCGGTACAAATACGGAGAACACGTCGCGACCTCGTCCTCCTCAGGCTTGCGGTTTTCCGGCGGCCGGCATTTCACCACGTTGCAAATGTAAACTTGCTCGCGCGTGAGCCCCATCGCTTCGATCATCTGCGTCA
>PMOP01000139.1:4443-8180 GCA_003161495.1 Acidobacteriota bacterium
CCCAAATCCTCGCGGATGCGTTCGAGCGTATCGCCCTCAACGCGGTCAACGGCCTCAAACAGGGACGATGCATTCACAATGGGAAGCGCGGAAACTTTCAGCGCGGCAAGTGGCGGCACGATCGGTATCACGGGCGGCGTTGCAGGCAAAATTGCGGGCGCAGCGTTTGAATTTGACACCACTCGCTTCGTCGTGCGTTTTCCCATGGTTCTCCGGTCGGTGTAAAACGCACCGATATTTAAATCGTCGTAGTAACGAAGCCATGCTTCCAGTTTTTCGCGTGGTGTTTGCGTGAAGGGAGAATCCATCGTCAGGTCAGCGCGCGCGTTCTGCCGCGGCAGCTTGCCCCGTCGCTTGCCGCAAGGCGCGCAATTGATCGAGGATGCGGTGCGCCGCGTCGATTTTCGGCATGCGAGGAAATGCTTTCTCGCTCCCATCGCGAGAATACAATGTGATGACGTTCGTATCGTGGTCGAAACCGGCGCCCTCGGCCGTAACATCATTTGCCACGATCAGATCGGCCTGCTTGGATTCCAGCTTGCCGCGAGCATGCTCGGCCACGTTTTCGGTTTCCGCGGCGAAGCCAATGAGCACGCGATCGCCTTTGCCGCGAGCCGCATCGGCAAGAATATCCACCGTGGGCTCCAGTTCCAGATTCAATCGCCCGCTAACGCGCTTCATCTTTTTTGTCTGCAGCGCCACCGGCCGGTAATCCGCCACCGCCGCCGCCATGATCAGCGCGGTCGCGCGCGGAAAATGCGCAAGCACCGCGCGATGCATCTGCTCGGTATTGCGCACGGAAACAAATTGCACGCCTTGGGGAGGATCGAGCCGCGTCGGCCCGCTGATCAAGATCACCTCCGCACCACGCCGCACGGCAGCCTGCGCAAGAGCGTAACCCATTTTCCCCGAAGAACGATTGGTAAGAAACCGCACGGGGTCAATGTCTTCGCAGGTAGGCCCGGCCGTCACGATAATCGTTTCTTCTTGCAAATCGTGGGCGATTCCCAGGCGGCCCATCACCGCGGCGGCAATGGCGTCCACGCTGGCAAGCCGTCCCGCGCCGGTCATCCCGCAGGCGAGATAGCCTTCCTCCGGCGGTACAACGTGAACGCCGCGTGCGCGCAGCGTCTCCACATTTTCCTGCGTCGCTGCGTGCTCCCACATGTTGACGTTCATCGCGGGAGCTACAACTACGGGCGCGGTCGTTGCTAAATAAAGCGTAGTCAGGAAATCGTCCGCCACACCGCGAGCCATTTTCGCAATCGTATTCGCAGTGGCCGGAGCGACCGCCAGCAAATCGATGCGCTGGGCCACGGCAATATGCTCAATGGCGCTTTCCACGTTGGCGCTTGAGTGCGCTTCCCCGCCAAACATTTCAGTGATTACTTTTTGCCCGGTGAGTGCTGCAAAAGTGAGAGGGGTGATAAATTCCCGCGCGCTTTCGGTCATGATCACTTGCACGTCGAGGCCTTCCTGCTGGAGCTTGCGCACAAGTTCCGCCGCCTTATAGGCAGCCACTCCGCCGGAGACACCCAGTGCCACGCGCATAAGCGTTTCGGCGCGTTAGACCTTGCGCCGCTTGCCGTCCTTGTCCAGAAGATCGGTCGGAATATCGGGCAACTGATATTCCAGCACGCCCGCTCTCAGCTCCTCAACCGCCACGCGCGTCGATTTCTGCGAGTGCGGATTGGCTACCAGCGGAGTCGCTCCCAGCATCAACTGCCGGGCCCTTCGAGCCGCAACCACAACAAATGCAAACTTGCTATCTGGTGCCTGACTTTCTGGACTCATAAGTTCGTCATCCTCCAAAGGATTCCAATATTTTGTGCGCGCGCTCGCTCAAGCAACTGCGAAGACAGCGCGCGGCCACCGTGATGGCCTGAATTTCGCGCCCGGCGCGCTCCATATCGTCGTTCACCACCAGAAAATCGTATGCCGTGTCACGCTGAATTTCCTGCTCGGCGCGTTCCAGTCGCCGCTCAATGGCGGCGTCCGAATCCTGCCCGCGCGCCCGCAGCCGCCGTTCCAATTCTTCCTTGGCCGGCGGCAAAATAAAAATGGCCACCGCAAATGATAACTTCTCTTTTACCTGTTCCGCGCCCTGCACGTCAATTTCCAGCACCAGGTCCAGGCCCTTGCTTCGCGCCTCATCCAGCCAGCGGCGCGGCGTGCCGTACTGATGCTTTCCGAAGACGCGCGCATGTTCCAGAAATTCACCCTCGCGAACCCTGCGGTCGAATTCCTCTTCGGATACAAAATCATACCATTTTCCGGCGCTTTCCGTGGCCCGCGGAGGCCGCGTTGTGCACGATACCGAAAACATGGTGCCCGGCACTTCCAGCATCTTCTGCACCAGCGTGGATTTTCCCGACCCAGAAGGTCCGGATACGATGAACACCAATGGCTGCTGTGCCTGTGCCAGCGTCATTCCACGTTCTGCGCCTGTTCGCGCAGCTTCTCGATATCCGATTTTACTTCCAGCGCCCGCTCCGTGATGGCCAGGCCTTCGGACTCCACACCCGGCGTCTTGGACAATAATGTATTGGCTTCGCGCTGCATTTCCTGCAAAAGAAAATCGAGTTTCTTTCCCGCCTCGCCCGCTCCGGCCAGCACCTTATGAAATTGCTCCACGTGGCTGCGCAGGCGCGCCAGTTCCTCGCTGACATCTCCGCGCTCGGCTAAAATCGCGGCTTCCTGCGCAAGCCGCAGAGGCTCGATCTGCACGCCCTTCAGCAGCTCCGCCAATCGTTCTTCCAGGCGCCGCGCGATGGCCGGGCGCACGCGCTCGGCGAAGGTTTCGATTTCCGCAGTTCTAACCGCAATCTGACTAAGGAGGCGCTGCATCTCCTCCGTCAGCGACTGCCCTTCGGAGCGGCGCATGGTCTCCAATTTATTCAGCGCCTGCTCCAGGCACGCTTCCACTTGCCCGCCAAGCTTCTCCTGCTTTTCCTCGCTCTGCAATTCGTCAGCAACGCCAGGCGCGGAGACCACGCCGGGAAGCCGCAAGAGCGCGACCAGATCCGGCTCGGTCTTCACGCCGAACTCCTGCCGCAAGCGCTCCACGGCTCTCATGTAGGACTGCACCAACTCGTGATTCACTTCCACCGCGCCGCTGCCCACGGCCTCATAGTAAATGTTTACATCTACGTGGCCGCGCTTTAATCGGTTTCGAATGCCCTGCCGTATGCGCGATTCGAACACCTCAAACCCATCCGGCATTCGAAGGTGTAAATCGAGAAAGCGGTGATTCACGCTGCGCAGATTGATGCGCACGGCGGCCCCGTCGCGCTCCACACGCCCCTGCGCGAAACCCGTCATGGAATAAATTCCGGCTAGTGCCGCTGTGGCTTTCATCGATCCGCCTTTGGCGCGGGAGTCGCCGCGTCATCCACGTCCGCGAACTGCATTTCATAGAGGCGCGCGTAAATTCCGCCGCGCGCCAGCAATTCCTGGTGCGTGCCCGTTTCCGCGATTCTTCCATCGTCGAGCACGATGATTTTGTCCGCTCGCCGAATGGTCGAAAGGCGGTGCGCGATGACGAACGCGGTGCGATCCATCATCAGGTTCGAAAGGGCGCGCTGCACCAGCATTTCCGATTCGGAATCGAGTTCCGACGTGGCCTCATCCAGAATCAGGATGGGCGAATCCTTCAGGATTGCGCGGGCGATGGCAATGCGCTGCCGCTGCCCGCCGCTGAGGCGCTGGCCGCGGTCCCCGAGCATGGTCTGATAGCC
>PMOP01000232.1:0-692 GCA_003161495.1 Acidobacteriota bacterium
CCGCGCATCATCACTGCCGGCCCCATCATTAACATAACGATGCCCGGCAATTCGCCATTTCCACTCATGTACACACCGGCGGATCCGGATATAGAGGTAAACGGCGCCGATCAATTTCGCGCCGCAGTGCGTGAACTCGCAAAGTACGGCGTCGAGCACGTCAAGATTCACACCACCGGCCCGTTCTATTTTGATAAGGACGGCAAAATGTTCAACCAGCCGCTGCCTACGCGCGAAGAGCTGGCCGCGGTGATTGACGAAGCTCATCGCCGCGGAATGTGGGTCGCCTCGCACACCTACGGCGGCGAAGGCTTGAAAATGGCGATTGATCTCGGCCTCGACAACATCCAGCATGCCACGGCCGCAAACGATGACGACATTCGCGAAATCGTGCAGAAGCATTTGCCCATCACCACCACGATTCTCGACCATCGCCAGGATGAGCCTGACGATCTGAAACAGTGGGCCCCCTACAGCCGCTGGCGACTCGTTGAAGTCACCTGGAAAAAAATGCTGGCCGCCGGCGTGGTCCTCGGATGGGGCAGCGGCTCCGCGCCGCCTCCAGGCCGCGTCTATAACACCGAGTGCAACTGCTCGCACGGCGTGCAGGGCGAAATGTTCCCGGTCTTCGTAAAGTGGGGAGCAAGCCCCGTGTACACGCTGCGCATGGCCACCACGGTGAATGCGGAAAT
>PMOP01000232.1:729-2975 GCA_003161495.1 Acidobacteriota bacterium
CACGTGAAATTCGTGATGAAGGGCGGCGCCGTCATCAAGAACGATCTGGCGATGGCGCCGAGCACGATGACGTCTTCCAATTGATTTAGAAAATTCGGAGAAAGCGCAGCGGCAGCAGTCCCGCAAGATTTCGCTCCAGGCGGGCCCCTGCCGTTGCGTTTTTTTTAGGCGCTTCGGCGTGCGCCAAAGTCACGGTATCTCGCGCCGCCAAACATTTTTCCACGTTTTGAATCTTGTTCAGGCATTTTCCTGCAAGCGCCGCAGAGGCACTCTTGCCTTTGCGGTTTTTGCGATTGTCGACATCCTGCGCGCGCGTCCAACAAATTCACACAGCCAGGAGTGGCTGTGCTACAAAAAGCTCTCATCCATGCCTCCAAAAACCCGCAGCATCGAACTCACCCAAGTCACCCAGTGGGAAGACGGCAAAGCCACGCACGTCGAAGACTACCTGGCCGCCGAAGAGCCGCTGGAGATGCGCGCTGGGAAATATTCCCTTGGCGTAACGCTTCGCACGCCCGGAGACGATAAGGAACTCGTCGCCGGATTTCTTTTTACGGAAGGAATTATTTCCCGCCGAGAAGACCTCGTGTCGATGAAGATGCCCGGCGATGCCTCCCCGCAACGCAATTTAGTTCGCGTCACCCTGAATCCCAAGGTGCGCCTCGCCCCAGGCAGTGCGGCCCGCAGATTTTCCGCCGGCTCGGCCTGCGGCGTATGCGGCAAGGCCTCCATTGCCCAGCTCCGCCGCCGCGGCCTGCGCCATCCCGAGGCGACAACCGTATTCGATCCCGAAGTGCTGTGCCAATTGCCCGAAAAACTCCGCGCAGCCCAAGCCGCCTTTGGCCGAACGGGCGGCCTGCACGCCGCGGCGCTTTTTGACGCGCGCGGCGAACTGAAGGTCCTGCGCGAAGACATTGGCAGACACAACGCCGTGGACAAAGTAATCGGATGGGCCCTCCTCGAAGGCCGCTTGCCCCTAGGCGAACATATTTTGCTCGTCAGTGGCCGCGGCGGCTTCGAGATCGTGCAGAAAGCGATCTCCGCTGGCATCCCTCTGCTGGCATCGGTATCCGCCCCGTCCAGTCTAGCCGTGCAACTCGCGCGTGAATTGGGTCTGACCCTCGTAGGCTTTCTCCGTGGCCGCCGATTCGTAATCTACTCGGAAGTGGATCGAATTGCAGTGTCAGCCCCCAAATAAGGTTCTTGGCCGTAATTTCCATGCTCTCGCTTTTGATAATCCTGGGCGCGTGTGCATTGAGCCCCTCATCAGCCGGCGAAACTCCCACTGATGGGCTACTCCATTTGGATGAGCCGAAATGGGGAATTGCGAAGAGCGACTTTCAGGAGTACCGTCCGCGCAGCAATAAAGTTGAAGGCGGGGAGTGTGCTCCAGTCGGAATGAATGTCTGAAAGGTTTTTTGGAATAGGGAGCGAAAAAAATCCGGCAATTGGGAGTCGCGGGGCAGGAAAGCCCCCGAGTCGAGGGTTCACAGGGCAATGCTAAGCGCAGGGGTATCAGCGTGGAGGCCGGATGGAGTCAAGAAACCGATCAAGCCGGACAGCGAAAATATCCAACGACAGTGTATGCCTCCCAACGAACGCCCATGGTGATCCAGGGGCGATACGCGAACAAATGGTTTCTCGCAGTGATTAGGGTTGGAATCGGACATTCCAGGTTAGGCCCTTAAAGTTCTTACGGAGGCAGTTTATGAGGATGCGGATTGTCATTGGGCTGATTTTGTTTGCAGGAATCACCTGCCTTGCTACCCCCCGTTATGTACTCGCGAGTAGCACGGAGATCCAGTATCAAATTTCGAATGTCTCCGGAAATGAGTGGCAATATACATATACAATCAACAATCCTCCAACCAATTCACTGTCCTCCCTCCAGGCCTTTACGGTATTCTTTGATTACAATTTGACCTCAAATCTGCAGGATACATCTACCGAGTCGACTTCAAATTGGTCTATCTTCTCTCTTCAGCCCGATTCGACGTTGCTTTCTGATGGCAATTATGTTGCACAGGCGCTGACAGATAGCCCGATGACGATTCCTTTTACTATTACGTTCGATTATCTCGGCTCTGGAACCCCAGGGGCTCAGCCTTTCAGCATCGATCAGTTCGATGCGAACGGAAACCTCACCGCGAATATAATCACGGGTAATACTAGCCTCTTGGGGGTCACTGTGACGCCCGAACCGGCGTCACTGGTTTTGATGTTGTCCGGTCTCGTCACCCTTCTAG
>PMOP01000009.1 GCA_003161495.1 Acidobacteriota bacterium
CCTGCGCGAAATTGAAACGCCGGAACGTCTTTCGCGATTTTGGTGAGCGCCTTGGCGAGCGAAACCGGATCGGTCGCCGTGTAGGCTATGGAATTCGTTCCCCCCAGATTTTTCAGCAGGGGCTCGATCGGCGTGCCGGAAGCGGCGCGCTCGGCCAGCGTATTTTTCACGACCTGGTAGTGCCCGCCGGCCTGCTCGACGGCGCGGCGCAGCTTGTTGTCGTCTTCCACCGTGATGCCCTGGAACGTCGACAAAATTACGGTCGAAACCGTCGCCAGTTTGTTTTTCAGTTTGTCGAGGTCTTCCTGTTTTTCACTGCGTTTTTTCATTGCCTGCTCCGAATTCTGTCGCTGCTGTNNACTTCGGCTTCGTCGATGGTTACGCCCGGGCCCATCGTGGAAGTCAGCGTGACTTTCTTCACGAACTTGCCCTTGGCCGCCGAAGGCTTGGCCTTCAGGATCGCCCCGATCAGCGCGTGCGCGTTTTCCGCAAGCTTCACCGCATCGAAACTGATCTTGCCGATCGCCGAGTGGATGATTCCCTGCTTGTCCACGCGGAACTCCACTTTTCCGGCCTTGATTTCCTTCACCGCGTTCGCGACTTCAAACGTCACCGTTCCGGTTTTCGGGTTGGGCATCAGGCCGCGCGGGCCGAGCACTTTTCCGAGCCGGCCGGCGGAGCGCATCATGTCCGGCGTCGCAATCACCGCGTCAAAATCGGTCCAGCCTTCCTGAATCTTTTGGACCATGTCCTCGCCGCCGACAAAATCCGCGCCGGCTTCCTGCGCCTCGCGCACTTTTTCGCCCGTGGCGATCACCAGCACGCGCTTGGATTTTCCAAGCCCGTGCGGCAGGACCACGGTGCCGCGCACCATCTGGTCCGACTGTTTCGGATCGACGCCCAGGTTCGCGACCAGCTCCACGGTTTCGTCAAACTTCACGAAGTGGGCTTTCTTGATCGCCTGCGCGGCTTCCTCGAGCTTGTAAGGACGCGCTTCGATTGTCGCGCGCGCCTTGGTAATATTTTTTCCCGGTTTTTTTGCCATTGCTTCTCCTACCCTTCCACTTCCAGACCCATGTTGCGCGCCGTGCCCATGATGGTGCGCACAGCCGAGTCCAGACTTGTGGTGTTCAAGTCCGGCAATTTGGTCTTGGCAATCTCCTCGACCTGCTTGCGCGTCACCTTGCCGACTTTGTTTCGATTCGGTTCGGCCGATCCCTTGACGATTCCCGCCGCGCGCTTGAGCAGCTCGGAGGCCGGAGGCGTCTTGGTGATGAAGGTGAACGAGCGGTCGCTGTAGATTGTGACCAATGCCGGAATAATCATGCCATCGGGTTCTTTGGCAGTCTTGGCATTGAACTGCTTGACGAAATCCATGATGTTCACGCCCTGCGGACCGAGCGCGGTGCCGACGGGTGGAGCCGGAGTGGCTTTGCCGGCCGGCAATTGCAATTTTACGGTTGCTTGTACTTTCTTGGCCATCGAAATTCCCCTGTTTCCCTTGCGCGCGGCGAGTGAAGCGCCGCAGCGAAAAAACTAAGCCATTTTTTCCACTTGCACGAAATCGAGTTCCACCGGCGTCGAGCGGCCGAAAATCGTTACGGAAACTTTCAGCGTGTTGCGGTCCGCGTTCACATCGTCGACCACGCCCGTGAAGTTCGCGAACGGGCCTTCGATGATGCGCACCTGCTCGTTGCGCTCGAACACCAGCTTGGGCTTCGGCCGGTCCGCGGAGGTCGTCACGCGGTGCAGAATATTTTCCACTTCCGTTTCCGACAGCGGCGTGGGCGTTTCTCCCGAACCGACAAATCCAGTGACCCGCGGCGTGTTGCGGACGACGTGCCAGGTGTAGTCGTCCATGTCCATTTCCACAAGCACGTAGCCGGGATACAACATGCGCGAGGAGATTACTTTTTTGCCGCCGCGAACTTCCAGCACATCCTCGGTCGGAATCATCATCCGGCCAATCTTGTCCTGCAGCCCGAAGGCCGCCACGCGGCTTTCCAGGCTCTCCTTCACCTTCTTCTCAAATCCCGAATAGGTGTGGATGATGTACCACTGCTTTTCCATGTCCAACTGATACCTCAGTGCGCGAAAAGTTTAATGATGTGCTGCACGAGCCAGCTCATGGCGCTATCCACGCCGAAGAAAAACACACCGAAAAACGCGACCGTCACCATCACCACCCAGGTGGTCACGAACACTTCATGCCGCGTCGGCCAGGTGACCTGGCGCATTTCGACGCGCACCTCGTGCAGAAAACCGCGCCAGCGGCGGGGATGCTCCGCGAGACGGCCAAAAAAGCCCAGCATCTCTAATGGTGAGCCGCGCCCTTCTGTCTCATCGCTTTTCAATTTTCTCACCTGCGTCGCCATCGTTTGCCGCTCTCTCCGCCCGCAACCCATTTCCCGCAACTTCTTCCCAAGTCATCCATCGGCCGCCAAAGTGGCAGGGGAGGAGGGATTCGAACCCCCACTCTCGGTTTTGGAGACCGATGGTCTACCGTTGAACCTACTCCCCTATAAAAATCAACTTACTTCACTTCCTTGTGACCCGTGTGCTTGCGGCACGATTTGCAAAACTTCTTCGTTTCCATCCGGTCGGAATGCTTCTTCCGATTCTTGGTGGTCGTGTAATTCCGGTTTTTGCAATCGTTGCACTGCAGCGTAATGATTTCGCGCATAAGATTCCCTCTGACCTACTCGATGATTTCCGTAACCGCTCCGGCTCCGAC
>PMOP01000015.1 GCA_003161495.1 Acidobacteriota bacterium
GCGGCATCCTGGTCATTGATCCGGTAGGACAAGCTGAAGTGCATGCTGTCGCGCATGAACTGCACGCGGTCTTTCCAGCCATCAGCGTCACGCCTGACGCTCGCCATGCGAGTCTGGAATCCATGGCAAATAAAACATTTCGTAAAAATGATCTGCTTGGCATTTTCTTCCGGCCAAAGTTTCTTCGCCTGGTAAATGGAAAGCTCGTTCCAGCGCACCATGCCCGTCGAGAGCGCAAAATCAATCCCGACACTTTGGTCCGCCGTAAGAGCGACACCGCTCTTCGGATCGCCGCGCAACCCGATCGCCTTGACCTGCACTCGATATTCGCCCCCCGGCAATTTGTCGACGCGATAATGCCCTTCGTGATTCGACAGAACAAAAACACTAATTTTAGTTTTTGTATTTTGCGCCTGGACAAACGCGCCTTCCACCGGCGCCCCGTCCGGTCCCTTTACCGTTCCGGAGAGCGTCGCTCCGATGCAGGATGCTGCGAAGCACAGCGCAATCCCTGTAAGAGCCAGGAATTTTGTTCGGGACCTCATGCCGCCTCCATAGTTGTGCCCAGAATTTGCATATCGAGAATTGAAACGATGATTGGCATTATGCCCTATAAACCGGGGAAATTGGTACGGGTGGGTTTCCGGGAAGCCAGGAAGTCAGACATGAACCACCAGTTATCGAGCGGACCACGCTACGCCGTCGGGGTCGGTGCCAATCGGCATGGCGCTCAGAATCTTCCGCGAGGCCACGTCGATGAAGGTCAACTCATTTGCGTTCGCATTTGTAATGTAGGCGCGGCGTCCATCGGAAGAAATATAAACACCGCTTGGAGATTTTGATAATGTCAGGCTGGCGAGCAATTCACGGGCGCGCGCGTCAAACACGGTCGCCTGGTTGCTGCTTGGATTCGTCACCCAAACCTGCGTTCCATCGGGCGTGAAATCCATTCGCTTTGGACCCTTCCCGCCACTGGGAAATGCGGCCACGATCGCATCCGTGGCCGTCGAAATGATGGAAATTTTATCGTCGAGACGGCTGGCCGCCCAAACCTCTTTTCCGTCCGGCGAAATGGCGATGCCTTCCGTGCCCGGTCCAGTCTTCACCACTTTCACTTCGCCGCTGGATCGATCGATGACGCTGACGCTTCCCGAAACCGTGTTGGTCACGTAAAACTTCATCTCATTCGGCGTGGCCACGATCATGTGGCTGCGCTCCTGAGTCGTGTTCCACACGTGCAGAATTTTTCCCGTGGCGGAGTCGATCTCGACCACAGCTTGCGGCGTCTCCGTGGTCGCCCAGAGAAGTTTTCCATCATGGCTCACGATCATCCCGTGTGGACCCGTATGCGTGCCGAGATCGAACGTGGCCTTCACCTTGCGCTCCACAAGATCGATCACCGTGATCGTATTTCCCGCCTTGTCGTGCTCGGTATCGCCCGCAGCATAGACACTGTATCGCCCGAAGTTGGAAACGTAGGCAGTGCGGCCGTCCGGAGAAATCGCCACTTCGTGCGGGCCTAGACCCGTGGGCAGCTTCCCGAGCACCTTCTGCGTTGCCGGATCCACCAGCGCCAATTGGAAATCCGATTTGCAGACCACCACTACGGTGTCCGCCCGCGCCGGCAATGCGAACGCACACACAGCAAGAAATGCGGCCAGCAAAAATTCAAGGCAGTGTCTTTTCATTCCATTTTCTCCCAAGTGATGCAAAGAGTAAGGCGGGACATTCGTCTAACGCAACGCCTGGAGGACGAAAGTAAGACTATGATATCCCATCGTAGCGACTTGCCTAAGTGAATCGAATTGCTCCCCGATTTCAAACGTAAAAAGAAATAAGAAAACGTACCCGGGCGCCGGAAATCTATCAATCCAGTCCACAACAGGCCGTGTGACGCTCTGCCGGAGCCACAGCACATTGGAAATGGCGGCTGTTCCAATCCCCAGCAAGGCGCCCGCAATAATGTCCGTGGGGTAATGGATTCCAAGGTAGAGTCGAGGAAGGCAAATGAAAAAGAAAGAATAACAGTAGGCCACCAGGCCCATACGTTTTGATACGAACCACATGCTCGTCGCGAAGGCGAAAAATAGCGCGGCGTGGTCGCTGGGAAATGAACTCCAGTGCAACAGCGCATCGGGATCCATTTCATAAGGAAGACGAAATCCTAGCAAGGGATTATGTATAGGCCTTGCCCGGAATGGAAGGGCCAAGGCAAGCATTCTGGCCACTAATACCGCGAGAAGGCTTGCGAATAGACCGAAGAGAAGCAATTCTCGACGCTCGCGTCGTGCGTCGCCGCTTCCCACCCAGGCCCACCAAAATAGGGCCATAATGACTCCGCCCTTAAGAAGGTTATTGTCGGAAAGGTTCAGAACAAAAGTATCGAACAGTTCAGAACGATGGGCGAACGCGTTCAAGAAGTGAATGATGCTTATGTCGAATGCATTCATCGAACGTGACATCCTTGTGTTGCGGATCATAACAGCATTGGGCCTACAAATATGCAGCAATTCATTTGAATCAGTGCCCTCTACATTATGAGGAACATTGTGCCCGGAACCAGCGAGGGGTATATTGTCATGCAGCAGGAAAGACACCAAAAAATATTCGGCTCGGGAGATTCCTCAAATGAAACGATGCGCCTGGATTTTGGCTGCCCTGATGGTAATGCTGTGGCCCGCGATTTCTTCGAATGCACAGACCACCAAGGGCGCCGTAGTGTTCGAAAATCATTGCGCCAGTTGCCACGGAAATCCAAGAGCCGCAACGCCCGCGCCGGAGGTCCTGTCTCTTTGGAAAATGACGCCCGAAGCAATCTTTGCAGCGCGCGGCAAAGCCCCGCACGCGACCCTCACGGGCGTCACGGACGATGATTTCCGCGAAGTCGCGTTTTATCTCGGCCGGAGGCGCGTGGACATCGCCAAGGTCACTGACGCAAAGCTCATGCCCAACCCGTGCCCCGGCAATTCTCCCATAGGCGATCTTTCGTCGAAGCCTGAGTGGAACGGCTGGGGAAACGATATTTTGAACGACCGCTTCCAATCCGCGAAAGGCGCGGGATTAACCGCCGACCAGGTGCCCAACCTTAAATTGAAATGGGCCTTCGGCTTTCCCGGCGCTGAAGAAGTGTATGGCCAACCCACAGTCGCGGGCGGCCGTGTATTCCTCGGCGTCGATACGGGAGCCGTTTATTCCATCGACGCGGAAACAGGTTGCGTGTATTGGTCCTATCAGGCGGATGCCGGCGTGCGTACCGCCATCAGCATCGGACCCGTGAAAGGAAAAGGCGCGGCCAAATATGGCGTGTACTTTGGCGATATCCGGGCGAACGTCTACATGCTGGATGCGTCCACCGGAAAAGAAATCTGGAAAGTGAAAGTCGAAGACCATCCCGTGGCCAAAATCACGGGCGCGCCCACGCTGTATGAAGATCGATTGTATGTGCCGGTCTCCTCGCAG
>PMOP01000341.1 GCA_003161495.1 Acidobacteriota bacterium
AGTCGATTGCGCATCAAGTGGTTATCCACGCGCAGTGTCCTGTTTTAACCGTGCGCGCATGAGAGACAATTGACGTGGATGTGGTGTAATCGCCGACTGTGGCGAAAAAGCCCGAGATTGAGGAGCATTTCAGTCCGACGAGTCCGAGGGGCTCTCCTCAATCCCGGGTTTCCTCTATCGCGGCTGCCAATGAGCAATCCCTTGGCGACTTGTTGATTGCGGCTTGAATGCCGTCCGTACCGCTTTGCCATTCGATCGCATGACAGATTTTTGAGCCTGCATGTTGTGTGCGTTTCCCCACGTCAGCCCGTGATGCGAGTCACATACGAGTGTTCGCGCCTGCGCAATACTCGGGGCGAATAAAGAATATAGAGGAGGCCATCATGTCTACCGTTCTTTCTCCATCCATCGCCACGGAAAAAAAGTCCACCGCGACGATGCGAGCCCTGGTTTTTCGTGGTCCGAATCAAATTGCGATCGAGCATGTTGCCATTCCGAAGGCCGGTCCGGGCGAAGCCGTCATCCGCGTCACGTTGACGACAATCTGCGGGACGGATTTGCACATTTTAAAGGGAGAATACCCCGTCCGGCCGGGCCTGGTGATCGGTCATGAGCCCGTGGGGGTTATCTATGAACTCGGCGTGGGCGTTACGGGATACGAGGTGGGCGACCGCGTCCTGGTCGGCGCAATCACTCCTTGCGGGCAATGCAACTATTGCCTCGGCGGCGACCTCGCGCAATGCGGTGGCCCCATTGGCGGCTGGAAATTCGGCAACACCATCAACGGAGCCCAGGCGGAATATCTTCTGGTTCCCAGCGCGCAGGCGAATCTGGCTAAAATTCCCGATGAATTGACCGATGAGCAGGTCGTACTTCTGGCGGACATAGCTTCCACCGGCATTTCCGCGGCGGAAAGCGCGAACCTGCAAATCGGCGACACCGTCGCGGTGTTCGCTCAAGGTCCCATCGGCCTGTGCGCGACCGCCGGCGCAAAACTGAAGGGCGCGAGTTTGATCATTGCCGTGGAATCGGATCCCGTTCGAACGCGCATGTCGAAGAGGATGGGCGCCGACATCGTTCTGAACCAAAACGAAGTCGACGTTGTGGAGGAAATCAAGCGCCTGACGGGAGGAAAGGGCGTGGATGTGGCGATCGAGGCGTTGGGAACGCAGGCTACGTTCGAAAACGCCCTGCGCGTGCTCCGGGCAGGCGGAACGCTTTCGAGCCTGGGGGTGTATTCAGGGAAACTCGCGATTCCTGCCGAGCCATTTGCAGCGGGGCTGGCCAATCAAAAAATAATCACGACACTATGCCCCGGCGGAAAAGAGCGAATGCGCAGGTTGATCGAACTCGTGCGCCACGGCCGCCTGGACCTGGTTCCTCTGATCACGCACACCTTTTCCCTGGATAAGATCGTCGACGCCTACAAGCTGTTTGGCGAGCGTTTGGATGGCGTCATCAAGGTGGCCATCCGGCCATAAACGGATGAACAGCGCATCTGCAAGTTTCGGAGTGGGCGGAAAAGCAGAATCCGCCCGCTCCGTTTGTGTTTAGGAATAATTCGTAACGTAGATTAACCCTGCGAGCTTTTTCAACTGGAGAATAGATGGAATGGGGCAGCGCTTATTTTCTCTCTTCACAAATTACGAGTCACGAATCACGATGAGGAAGGCCGGCGGCCGCGCTTGCCGTACGATTGGGTTGAATGGCGGCCGCCGGATGCAATCCTTGCCTCTTCTCTCATATGCCGGCGAATACTCAGGGAGAAGGCAAGTGCATATTGTCTTTCGCTGCGGGCAATTCAGGCCACAGCGGCAGGATCAGGACTCCGCGACCAGTCACGAAGTTAAGCGTGTAGATGTTCGAGCATCGCTCGCAGAGCCAGAAATGTCCGATGGGGTGTGAGTCGTTTGCGCTGGCGTCATTCCAGATAGTGGAAGTGTGTTCGTTGTTCTCGCGCGGGAATCGGAAGAGCTTACCTCCTGCCAGCCACTCGAAAGATGCCGCACAACTGGGATTCGCGCATTTTGGGCGAAGATTTAGAACCATGACTTCCTCTCCGTTTCTTCCAGAATTGTGCCGTCACGCGAAGATAGGCGTCTCGCCGCTGTTTCTTATTTTGGCTATGCCGAAGGAGCTCCTGCTGGTTCGCGATTCTCCAACTTTGCAATCTCTTTTTGCAGCCAGATGGACAATGCCTCTTCAATCTGCTGTTCGGTCCCGCCGCGATACAAATGCAGCAAGGTGTCGCCATAAGGCGTGAGCGGAATGTGACGGCACGGAACTTTCTGGCCACGTTTGTCCGCGGGTACAAATTCCATGAGCAAGCATTCGGCGCACGTGGTTCGATTTTCCTGGGTGTCGTAATTCATGCAGGTGGGCGAATCTTCAAAAGCCAACAGTGCGCGCCAGGGCTCCCGGGGCGATCGGCCATACCCGCCTTTCTCCACAAAATTCAATTCCGCCTTCAGAACTTCCAGAGTATTTCGGTCGTCTTTTGGCATTGGATTGCTCCTCCACTTTCACCAGGATTATGAGCAAACGCGCCAAAGGAGAATGTGACCGGGATCACGGAATCGCGTGATGCGTATCACTGTAGACGGGGGAGTTCCTCGGGCATCCTGATACAGGTGATTCGCAATGAACGATGCCCAAACACCTTCGGGCGGCAGATTCCGTTTCGTAACGCGAGGCAGGGGGCGACCAATGAGCACAGGGACTACTACCGTTAATTTTTCGCGCTCACCGTACGGACTGCAAATCATTGAAAATTGCGTCGCGTGTCCTCACAAGGGATCCCGCCTCTTTTGCAATCTGGGTCCGGAAGCGCTGCAACGCCTTTCGGAGATTACTTCCTCGGCCACATACCCGAAAGGAGCCATGTTATTTGTGGAGGGGCAGCCATCGCGGGGCGTGTTCATCTTGTGCGCCGGACATGTGAAACTTTCCACCTCTTCTTCCGATGGCAGGACGCTGATTCTGCGCATCTCCGAGCCGGGCGATCTGCTGGGGTTGCCGGCCACCATTTCCGGGAGGTCCTACGAGGTGACCGCGGAGGTGATGGAACCCACCCAGGCAAATTTCATCGGGCATGCCGAATTTCTGAATTTCTTGCGCGAACACGGCGAAGCGGCCCTGCGCGTGGCGCAGGAACTCAGCGAAACCTATCAGGTTGCGTTTGCGGAAATGCGCACCATTGGCCTGTCGCATTCGGCCAAGGAAAAACTGGGTCGATTTATTTTGGACTGGAGCGCGCAACACCCGTCCGACAACGGTGTCATCAAGTTCACGTTGACACTTACGCATGAGGAGATTGCGCAGATGATTGGCGCGTCGCGGGAGACCGTGACGCGGCTCTTTGCGGACTTCAAGAGAAAAAAGTTTTTGCAGGTCAAGGGATCGACTGTCACGATCAAAGACAAGCCTGGTCTGGAACGATTGCTGCAGGAGAAATAGGGACTTGAGGCGAATGCCCCGCAGGATTGCGAATCCAGTTGATAAGCGGGGTCTTCAGCGGGTCGAGAGTGGCGGGAAAACCAAAAGCGGGAATGATTCCAGTTTCGTAAGGGAATACAAAAATATCTTCAAACGGTATTCATAACCTCATGGCAAGCGGGCGTTTCCCCACGGCAGGCATTCCGAAGACAATTGCGTAACTTTTCGGCCAGCACCCGAACATTCGGCTCGTGGAATACTTCATCATGAATTCCGGGAACTTCGTGGATTTCAGAGGGGCCATTGAGCAATTCGCGCCAGCCGAAATAGGGATCGCCGGCGGACAGGATCGGCCAGTCCGCGCATCGAAAAATAGCCGTCGGGCAGCTTAAGGGTTTCAGTTTGGAGAAACTGGCCTGGAGGTAAAGAAATTCCTGCAAGTCTATCCGGCCGGATTGGCGGGCGCGAAACTGGAAGCGAGGGGAAACGCCCGATGACATTCGCAGCAGAAATCGTTTCAGTTCGCCGCGGCGGGCGCGGAGATAACGAGGAAATTCGCCCGTGCGGAAAAGCTGATAGAGCTGATGGAATTGAAATCCAAGCCGAATCGCGTTGCGCCTCAGTCCATTCACGGTGCGAACTCTGAAATGCGGCGAAGGATTCCGAGCTTCGATGAGCGCCAGTAATCCCACTTCATGGCCATAAAACGCCAACTGCCTTGCGACTTCGTAGGCAAAAATCCCATCTTGGCAGTAACCACAAAGATAGTAAGGCCCTTTCGGCTGTTTCCTGCAGAGGGCTGACACCATATGGCGCGCAAGTGCTTCCATGGGATACGCGTCTTTTATATGTTCAATCGCCTCAGGCTCCAGCCCGATGCTGAACACCGGTTGGCCCGGTCCAAGATGTTCCGACACAGTGCGCCACGCAGCGCCTCCCCCGACGCAATACAGCGCAGGTTTTTGTCCCTTGGTTTGAATGGGCACGACGTATGCCTTTTGGTCCCAGGATTTGCCGGGAAGCAGCGCCGCGCCCAACTGTTCAATCGTGGGTGCTCCAAGAATGACGGAGACCGGCAGGCGTCTTTGAAAGCTTTCTTCTATCCGGGCGAAGATGTTAGCGGCCTGCACCGAGGAACCGCCCAAGTCGAAAAAGTCGTCCTGTATCCCAATCGGCGCGCGCCCCAGCACTTGCTCCCAGATCCGGACAAGCTCTCTTTCCAAATTTGTTCGTGCAGGAATAGTGTCAGGCAAGGTGGTCACTCTTTAATTTTTCCGTTTAAAATTGCGACGGGTGAGACATTTTGTTTTTCAACGGTGCAGCAGGAATGCGAGACAGTGCCGTGGGCCAATGCCAGGTCACTGGACTTTCACGCCGGTAATATTGACGCTTCCAGGCAATGCGGATTGTGCAAGACACCCCATGGTCACGAGTCCAGCCGGAAGGTTCACATTGCATAGCCATTGCGGGAACAGCGGGTCGAAGTCGTGTACCGTTTTTGGTACCTGATACCCGTAGGGAACCGCGGCAGCTGTAGTAGGTTTGAAATTGGCGATCATGGTCGCCATGCAATTTGGCACACTGGAGGTGACGGCACAGTTTGGCGCGCCCGGAGCCGTGGCGTTCATGAATCCGGGATTGGCGCCGAACAGATTGTTGGGCCCGTAGGAAAATCCGGCACTGCTTAAAGTCGTGGAATAGGTGCCGCTTCCCGCCCATCCCCAGTTATTGTAGACAAGGTCGGACGAGTCTCCAAAGGCAACGTAATAGGCATATAAAGGATGCCCTCCACATCCATTGGCCGCGTTGGTTGCGGCAAGATTGTAGAGCGCCTGAATGTTGTGGGCTACGTTGATGGTTATTTCGCCGCATAAATTATTGGTTTCATTCAAGTCGGCATTGTTTCCCCACAGAGTATTGTGCCGGGCATAAATGGCGGCGTGCGCCGGTCCAGCACTATTGTTAAACACATCGAATCCGCGCCCGCCATTGGCAATCAGGATATTGTTGTCGACAACGATTTGCGCGGCGTAAGGCGAAGGCAAACCACCCTGGCTTCCGTCCGGAGTGTCAATCAGGATTCCGTTACCGTCAGAAGGAGCTCCGCCACTGCAAGGGTTGGCATCGAAATTATTCCAGGAAAAATTTCCGGCGATAAAGATGTGCGTTCCCGGCAGGGAATCCGACTGCACCGGCTGATAAATGCTGACGCCGCTGGCGCAGGAAATGGAGGATTGCGAGGCATTGTAGATAATATTTCCAACCATGGCCAGGTAATCGACGCCTACATTGCCGTTATTGCCGGAAGTAAAGCCGCTGTTGTGGCACCCGTTGGCAACGTCATTCGCAAAAATAATGTGGTGAATTTGCAGGGAACTGGAAGGAGGATATGCCGTGAAGCAAGCATCCGTGTCACCTGTCGCGGTTACTTCCCATCCCTGCACGCCCCAATAGCTTTGGGTGACCGCCATCGTTACGTAGTAAGCGCTCGCGGTCAATTTGCAGGCATCGAAGGTGGCGCATTTGAGCCAGGCCACGTTGTTTCCGCCGGCGCACGTTACGGTTCCCCATTTGCCATACGTAAAATTTGCGGCGGAATAGACGCCCGCGGATGCCAGAATCACGTCGCCGCAAACGACCGCATGATTCGGGGTCAGCCAGGGAGCATTCCCGGAGAGGCCGCTGTTGGAATCGCTGCCGCCGTCTGCTGCCGGGGCGATGTAATATGTGGTTGCTTGAGCGGAAGCCGCAAACATAAAAAGCAAAATCGCCAGTCGTAATTTTCTCATCGCAATGCCCGCGCCGCGCAAAAGTTTGAAGGGGTTTGAAGGCTGCAATTCATTCTCTGTGCGGTACGCATTCGCCACTTTCATTCAAATTTCCGGAGTTGAGCAATTTCCAGCGAGATACTCCAGATTGCGCTTGGAATTGCGATCAGATAGCGCTTCCACAAACGGCGAGGCTCGGTCAGGAGCCGAAAAAACCATTCCAATCCGCTTTCGCGCATCCATACGGGGGCTTGCCGAACGATCCCGCTGTTAAAATTAAAGGCGGCTCCGACTCCCAATAAAACAGGAACGCGCAGGAGTGTGCGGTGTTCCTGCATCCACCGCTCCTGCTTCGGAGCGCCCAGGCCAACCCACAACACGTCCGGAGCGGCTTCATTCACTCGATCGACGAGCGCGCGATCCTCGTCCTCTGTGAGCTCGCGAAAAGGGGGAGAGTACGTTCCCGCCACGACAATGTGGAATTTTTCACGAAGATTCTCTGCCAGGATTGCAGCCACGCCGGAAGCGCCACCATAAAAGAAATGTCGATATCGCGAGCGCGTCTCTCGACAAAAAGTTTCCATCGTCTCGGGTCCGTAAACACGTCTGCGCATGGAATGTCCGTGAAACCGCCCGAGCCACACGAGCGGCATTCCATCCGCAACCACTAGATCGGCGCCATTCACAATCGTCTTGAACCGCGAGTCCCTGTTGGCTTCCGATATGCTATGCAATCCGGCGAAGACGATGGAATGGCATGTGCGGCCATTCGCGATCCAATCTTCCATTTGCCGGATGACATTTGGAATTTGCACAGCGTCCACGTGAACGCCCAAAATATGGAAGGAGCGCTGCATCATCTGGGGAATCCCTGGCATGGCTCGGCTTTGACGTGATGACGAAAAGATTTCGTCGACTTGCTTTGGCGAAAGGATTCCAGAGCGCGTTCATAAATGCTCATGAGTGTCGCGTAGTTTTGTTCGGGCGTGAATTTGGATTCATACTCCTCGCGAGCCGCGCGGCCCATGGCCGCCATTTCCGCGGGGTGCGCCAAGGCCCAATCGACTTTGGCGGCCAAATCGCCCGCATCGCCCGGTGTGAAGTGCAGCCCGGTGCGCCCGTCCGCGACGATTTCCTGCATCGCTCCTAATCGCGAAGCAATTACCGGCACGCCGCAGCTGAACGATTCCGCAGCGACACGGCCAAACGTCTCATACCACTCGCTCGGAAAAACCAAAAAGCGGCTGTGCTTCATCGCCGCAAGCGTCTGTTGCGGATTCAATCGTCCGTCGAAATACACATCCGAGAGGTTGTGCAGGCGCGCATAGTTTTCCATCTCGGTGCGGAGCGGACCGTCGCCCACGATGCGCAGCGGGATGCGATTGCCGAGCCGTCGCCAGGCGGATAGCAGTGTTCTCACACCCTTCTCCGGAGAAAGCCTGCCCACGAACAAAGCATAGCCTTGTGGATATTCCTGATTTCCCGCGGACGATTCAGGATGGAAAGCAATCGAGTCGGAATACACAAAATTCGGTTTGACGGCGATTTTTGCCGCCGGCAGACCGGCCTCGATAAACTTAGCGCGGGCGAATTCCGTCAACGCGATGTAGCAATCCACCATATCGTTCCAGGTGCCGAGCCGGCGATGCACGCTAAGCATCAACGCCACAGCCGCGGTCTCCCCGCGCGAATCGTGATAGCAGCCGTGCGCGACTCCTCGCCACGGGCTGCGCCCCAAACAATCTTCGCAGACCCGCCCGTTCCTCTGAAGATAAGTGCCGGGGCAAACGAGCCTGTAATTGTGGAGTGTCTGGATAACCGGCACACCTGCTTCGCGGCAGGCGTAATAGGCGGCAGGCGAGATCAGCGGAAAAGTGTTGTCGAAGTGCGCGACGTCGGGTTTTTTGGCGCGCAGGAGAGCGCGAATCTCGCCGCAACTGTCCCACGCCCAGACCGTACGCGGGCCCAGGGAAGCTTTTTCGATAAAATTGTACGCCGCGATTTCGTCGTTGCTACGGCCATACTCGATCACGGTATGACCGGCGCGAGTCAACAGCGCGGTTTCACTGCGATTGGATTCGTCCTCGCCGCCCGGCTGCTTATAAAGATTGTGTACTTTTAATATGGAGTAGGACATCGCTGCAGGCCATCCGCTTCCAATGAAAAACAAGCGTTCCGTTTATGCTTTTGCGGCGAGAGCATGGTGGAAATCAAATGTGAAGTTTTAAATGTCGAATGCGAAATCTCAAATTGGAGATTTAAAATTTAAAAGTTCAAACGTAAAAACTAAAGCCCCAAATCCAATATCCAATATCCAATATCCAAAATCTCAAATCTCAAACCTCAAATCTCAAATCTCAAATCTGTTAAAGACTTCGCCGCGGCATACGCTTCCAGGATTCCGCAACCTGGCGCGGCATGTAATGCTCGATCATCGGAAAATATCTCCGGCCCCGCGCCTCGCACTGAGAAATTTCCGCAAACACCATCGCATCCATCGTAAGAATCAGGAAGGAAGAGAGGCCCTGCAAGTACGTCAGGTTTGGAGAGAAAATTCCAAAAGCGGCTATATACGTATAGGCTTCCAGAACTCCAATGCGCGTAAACATTCGCCATTGCCACGCGCTTTTCACTGCCGTTGCCCATCCGGCAAAAAAAACCAGCATGGCGGGAAAGCCGGCGGCAAGGATCAGATCCAGTAAGGAATTGTGCGCATTTCCCGCGCCCCACGTCGTGTTGTTGATCAACACGTCCCGCGATCCATCCAATCCATACCCCAGGAACAGGCTGTGAGAAACGAGCGGCTCCGCGGCGCTCCACACCTCTTTGCGACCGCTGAACGTGATGAGGTCTTCGGCCAGCTTGTCTCCATGCAAGCTCTGGCCAATCGTGATCATTTCGGCGGGCTGACCTTGCTTTTGGATCATCACCAGCATCGCGAGCGTCAGCACAGAACCGAAGCAGCAGCAGAGGAACAGGAATCGCGGAGAGAGTCGAACGGTAGCGAGTCTGATTGAAACCAGAATGATCACCAGCAGGGCGCTGCTGGCGCGCGACGCGGTGGCCACGTTGATGGCGAACAAAAATATTTGACAGTACAGCGGCGGCCGCTTCGGCAGCAAAAGGCCGGTAAGCAGCGTCAGCGCGCAAAGATCCGCCAGCGTTCCCGGGTGCCAGGCAAACAGGGTGAATCGAGCGCGGCCCGAATAATCGTCAATGGACAAAAGCGGACCGCCTCCCGCGACCTTTGCGATCAGGCCGATGGCGAGAATGATCATCAATGAGCGGTATAGAGATGTAATCACGTTTTTGGGGCCGAAAGCGCTGGAAGCCACAACCGCAATGCCGCAAACCAGGAGGAAACTCAATCCCTTCAGAAAACTGAGCAATGGGTAGTAGGAATACACGGAGGAAAGGGTCGCCATCGCGCCAAACGCCATGAATGCCACAGCAGACGGTGTCCACAAAAAGTTCCAGTAGCGTTGGCGGAAAACGACTGCGAGCACAAGGGCTGCGAGGATCACCAGGCCTATCTCGATTGGGCCCTGGAGCCCGGTGCGCAAAGATAAAGGATCGCGCACAAAAAACTTTATGAGAGAAACGGCGTACAGGAACATGGCGAGCAGCAATGTCATGAATGCAGGGCCTTGCGTTGGTTTTCTGAAGTCTTCCGTCCGCACTGTCTTTCCTCGATCCAAATGCGAGGAGAAATTCAATTAAAGCGATTCGTGCCGGTGGAACTGTGAGCTTGCATTCTCAAATAGGCGCCCACTTTTAGGGCCGATGTCGCAACGTTTCCTCCGAGCAAACCGAACGCCGCGCCGAGCGGGCCGAAGGCTCGCACCAGCCAAAATCCCAGAGTAACCATGACCAGCAGCGCCGCGAAATTGACAAGGAAATCCAGGTCCGCGCGTTCGGTGACGTACAGCGCGCGTGAAAAACAAAATGCCGGCGCAGAAACCAGAAGGCCCAGAGCCAGGACCACAATTACCCGGCCGTTGCCGCCGTATTGGCTCCCGTACAGCAGGGTCATGAGCGGAGCACCCCAAAGTATCAACGTGAAGCAGAGAAGGAATAATGGAACAGAAATGGCGGCGGTGATCCCGAGCACCAAACGGCGCAACGCTTTCGGGCCCGCTGCCGCATATTCATGTGCGATTTTTGGCCCCACGAGGTTCTGGATTCCGAGCAGCGCAGGGTTGCCTACCGACACAACTCCCAAACACGCCGCCCATACGCCGGCCGCTGCCGTGCCATGGAAGGCGGCTAGAAACCACGGATAAAGATTCATGCTGACCGCCCAGACCAGCCCGCTGGCGAAAACCCATTTTCCAAAGACCCAGTTTTTCTTGAGGTCTGCGCGCGATTCGTCGATTCGCGGATGACAGAACTTTCTGTCCGACCAGAGCCACCACAGCAGGGCGGCCCCACTTGCCAATCCCATCGCCCAGAACGCGCGGCTGGCCGACAGCCGGTGAAAGCGTGCGAGCAGGAGCAATCCTCCGATTTGTCCCACCGCGATGCAAGCGTCAAACAGGAAGGCGGTCAAAAGCTGCAAGCGCGCGAAGCATACGCGCCGCGCGAATTCGCGCAGCAGGATAAAGGCGATCGCCGCAACCAGGGCCCATAAGACCGGCCCGAGTCCCCGTGGCCCAACGCCCAGGCTGGCCGCGGCCGCGCCGAGGAGCAGCGCGAAAATGGCCACCAGGGAAAAAGATAACTGATGAAGTAAAGTACTTCCAGTGTACAGAGCATGCGCGCGGCCTTTCAGTCGCGGGGCATACACCATGTAAGGTGTCGAGATCAGCGACGATTGTAAATCAATCGCCAGCAGAATCAGGCTGAAGCCGAGCATGTACAATCCAAGCTCTTCCTGCAGGCAGGTTCGCGCGATAATAATGCCGGTGGCAAAATTCGTGGCGCTGACTACGGCCTGGTCGGCCAGGGAAACAATGCCCTGATGCAGCGCTTTGTCCCCGGGCAGGACCAGACCGAATGGCAGGGCCATGGGTTTAGCCTGCGGGATTGTTTTCCCTTCGTCTGCATTGGTTGTGGCGATAGCGCGCGAAGCGTCGGTTTCCACCGAAGGCACGAACAATTCCTCCGCCCCTTGTGAGGCAGCTCCAAGATTTACAGCTGTGCTCATGCGGCTCCGGCCCCTTTCCACACTGCCGGTATTGTTTTGGCAAGAAGCTTCACGTCCAGCCAAAGGGACCAATGATCGATGTAGTGCAAGTCCAACTCCATCCATTCCTTGAAGGAAACGCAACTTCTCCCATTGACTTGCCAGAGACACGTGATTCCCGGGCGCACGCTGAACCTGCGGCGCGCCGAGTCCTGTGCAAACCCCCGATAGTCGCGCAGCGGAAGAGGGCGAGGACCGACGAGGCTCATATCGCCCGCCAGGACATTGAGCAATTGCGGCAGCTCGTCGATGCTGGTTTTGCGAAGATATCTCCCTAAACGAGTGATGCGTGGATCGTTCTTGATTTTGAAGACCGGCCCATCGGCTTCGTTCAAGGATTCCAATTCCGATTGTTTTTTTTCCGCGTCGCCGACCATGGTTCGGAATTTGTACATCCGGAATCGCCTCTTGTTCAGTCCCACGCGGTCCTGCACAAAGATTACCGGCCCGCTGCACTCCATTTTGATGAGCAGGGCGACCATGGCAAAAACCGGGGCAAGGACGACCAGCAGCAGGGAAGAGACGGCTAAGTCCAGCAGCCGTTTACAGGCCATGGGCCAGCCTTCGGACGAACGGGGAGCGAATGTGGCCACGGCCATTCCGTCAAAATGACTGCTGTTCACGCAATCTTTTTGAACGTCAAAAATATCGGCCAGGACGCGAACGATGACGCCTTGCTCCTGGCACAGAGCCACAATGCGGGAGGCTTGGGAGTAGAATGACTTCATGGGAAGCGCGATGGCAACCTCGTCGATGATGCGTTCACGAAGAAAATCGGAAAAGTGTTCCAGGTCGCTGACGATGCGCTCGCCGTTGCTTCCAAATTCCAGGTTTCCGATCCATTCTTCGTCCGCAAAACCGACGAACTGGTAACCCAATTCGGGCCTGCATTCGATGGCGCGCGCAAATTCCACGGCGCGCGGATTCGTCCCGATAATCACCAAATAGCGAAGGTTGCGCCCATGTCTCCGTGCCAGTTTAAGAAACTCCCGCAATGTCAGCCGCGAAAGAATAATCGAGATAGTGGAGACAATCCAAAACACGGCAAGAAATTCAGCTGTGATGATTCGCGTTTGGGAGAAAGCCGCGGCAAGACCAACGACGAGTGTGGCCGCCGAAGTGGCCTTGAGGACAATGA
>PMOP01000511.1 GCA_003161495.1 Acidobacteriota bacterium
CGCGTCTTGGCCGTGTGATAGAACGATTCCGCCGCGAAAAGATTTCCGTGATCGGTGACTGCGACGGCCGGCATTTTCCGGCGCGCCGCTTCGTCGACAACCTCTTCGAGGTCGCACGCACCATCCAGCAAGCTGTAATCCGTGTGCAGATGCAGGTGAACGAATCTGGGAGTTTCCATGCCGGACGCTATTCTAATCTCGCGCGCCGATTTTAGCTACGGCCCGATTGAAGGTTTCCTCACCCTTCGAAAATAGTTTGAATATCCCTGGCGCCGTGCAGAACGCGCACGATTTCGATTGCGTCCCGACTCGCTCGGTAGAAAATAATATAGCGGGCAAATGGGAAACTCAGAATCCCAGGAGCGAGTTCTTCCCGGCGGCGTCCGGCCCCCGACTGATTGGCTAGCACTTGAATTGTCTCGTAGAGTTTGTCGATAAAGGCGTCTGCATTCGTAACACTGTCATCCGCGATGTAGCTCCAAATTTCCGTCAAGTCGGAGGTTGCCCGCGCACTGATACGGATTTGGAACACTTATTTTTTGCCCTTCCTCGATTTCTTCTCACGGGCAGCCCTCTTGATTTCTTTCGGGTCGAATACCATGGAAGCTCCACTTTCCAAACCTTCACGTATATCCTCGCGGAGCGTCTGCATCTTAAGAGATCGCAACTGATCTTCTTCTTCCAGAAGCCGTAGGGCCTCCCGAACCACTTCACTCGCGGAATTATAAGAACCCGACGCGATCTTCGCGCGGATCATCTCCTCAAGGTGGGGGGTAAGACTAATATTCATTGGCATGCTGGCCTACCTCGGTTGTTAAGTTGCTTGAAGAATAACGCTAATGGCAATCTTTGTCAATTGTTGCCAGAACGTCGGAACCGCAAACTGCCGTATCCGAGTTGAATCACCCCGCTCGAGGAAGTCGTCAAAGAACGGGGCCAGCCGGGTTATTTCTTCTTCGCTTTGGGTTTCGGCTTCGTCGTTGGAGCGGGAGACGATTTCCCCGGCGCCATGCGGTGTGGCTGTATTTTTGGAGGAGTCACCGGCCCACCAGCGGCGGCAGCTTGCTCCTGGTTATATCCCGGCTCGCCTTTTTTCTTTGGCTTTTCCGGTTTTTTCTTTTCTTCTATCTTTTTGGGTGGTTCCTTGATTCCGGCGAGTTTGCGCAGGATCTTGGCGTGATCTTCGGGCTTGCGCGCGCGACCGAGGAGTTGCAATTGGAAGAAGTCTTCCACCACTTTATCGAACCTCGGGCCGCGCTCCATTCCGAGAAGCTCCAACTCCGTGACGACACCCGGCAGCGCCTGGCGAATCGGCTTCCACTTACTGAAGTAGGTCTTAATTTTGCTGACGGCTTTTCCGTTGTTGGACTCGGCAAGGATGTAGGCCAGCAAATCCAGCGGCGCTTTTTCCAGGAACGCATAGGCGTCGCGCGCGGTAGCCGTCTTCGGGCCCGAAAGAAGTTTCACAATTTTCAAGGATTCCGGCTCAACATCCTGCACCGAGCGCAGTTCCGAGGAAGGAAACGACATTCGGCTGAGAGCAGCTTTTCGCTCGCTGTCCTTCAAGCGGCCTAATATCGCCACGGTGACGGGTGCAAACAGGCGCGGGCGCAGCCCCGAGGAAACCATATCCTCGCGAACGCGAAAAATCCGGTTGATCGCTTCATAATCCGGGTGGCGCTTTTGCAGCGTCGGGTTCACAACTTCCAGCAGGGCGTGCGATTCCCAGGCCTTCAAAATCGCGGCCGGCTTTTCTTCGCGCGCGACTTGGCGCAACTCGCTGCCTGCGTCATCGGCTGAGATCGTCTCCTGCAATTTGCGCTCGAGCGCCAGGTTGAACCATTCCGCGGTGCGCGATTCCATCTTGAAGCCCATGCGCGCGGCGTATCGCAGCGCGCGCAGGAGCCGCACAGGCTGGTTCGTGAAACTGTGGATCGATAGCGCGCGAACCTCATGCCTCTCGAGATCGGCGAGGCCGTTGGTGGGATCGAGAAGCAATCCGCGCGAATTCGGGTTCAAGGAAATGGCGATGGCGTTAATGGAGAAATCGCGGCGGCGCAAATCTTCCATGATCGTGGAAAATCGCGTGTCGGGTTTCGCTCCGGGACGCGCATAAATTTCCTCGCGCGCGGCCGAAATGCTCGCATCCACTTCCCCGGAGAGAACCAATTCGGCGGAGCGCTGCGACTCGTCCTCTTTCGTTATTTTCGCGCCGCCCTTTTCTAGTTCACGAATAATACGCGAAGGATTTCCCTCAATTGTGAAATCCAAATCACGGATGGACATCCCGGAAATCACGTCGCGCACGGCGCCGCCGACCAAATAAACATTGGCCTCGGATTCGGCGGCGAGTTCCTGGACGCGAACCATCGCGGCGCGCTGCTCCGGGGAGAGTCGGCTTTCGAGCTGGAACATATAATCAGGCATGCGTGTACCATCCTCGGCCGGAGACGCCGCTCACTTCTCTGCGTCCCCGCACCCGATCGAATTTATCGTGCCACGGAAAAGTTTCCGCGATCTGGCTCTTGCACATCACGCCCGCGGGTGATGCGCTTTATAAATTTGTTTCAAGCGCTCCTCGACCACGTGCGTGTAAATCTGTGTCGTGGAAATATCCGCGTGGCCCAGCATGAGCTGGACCGAGCGGAGGTCCGCACCCCGTTCGAGAAGGTGCGTGGCGAAACTGTGGCGCAGCTTGTGCGGCGTAAGGCGTCCGCGCAATCCCAGCCGAATTCCATAATCGTGCAGAATCTTCCAAATGCTGACGCGGCTGAGCCGCCTGCCGATACTTGTCAGAAAAAGAACATGATTGTGCGGCGGAGGACTGGACGGCCTGGCAAATTTCGGCCGCCCTTGCGCCAGGTAATTCTCGACGGCCTCAATGGCCTTGCGTCCGACGGGCACCAGGCGCTCCTTGTCTCCCTTTCCGATACAGCGCACGCAGCCGATGCGCACGTCGATATCCGAAACGCGCAGGTTCAACAATTCGGAAACGCGCAGCCCCGTGGAATAAAAGACTTCCAGCATGGCCCGGTCCCGCAGCCCGATCGGCGTCGCCAGGTTAGGAGCCTCCAGCAACTTGTCGATTTCCTCAACCCGCAGATACGTCGGCAGGCTGCTGCGAATTTTCGGCGACTCCAGATTTTCCGTCGGGTCCGTCGTGACCATTTCTTCCATCATTGCGAACTTATAAAGTCCCCGGATCGAAACCAAATACCTCGCCACAGAGCGGCTGTCCAGCTTTTCTTTGTACAGGCTGGAAAGAAAGTCGACCACGTCTTCCCGGTTGACATCTTCCATGCGGTGTTTGTGGCATTTCCGAAGGAATTCCGCGAACTTTTTAAGGTCGCGGCCATACGCCAGAATCGTATTTTGCGCGAGGCCCCGCTCCACGCGCAAATAGCTCAGAAAAACATGGATGGTCGATTCCATGGCGGTTTATCCCGTGATCCCCGGCTTCCCCGGCGCCCTGCCGGCGGAATGGAAGGCGATGCCGTAGACTTCGCTGATTTCGTCGCACCGCAACGCCCAGGCGAGTCCCAGATAAGTCAACGTAGCGCCGGCGATGAGCGCGATAAAAACGGCCAGCCGGGGCAGAAAATGTTCAATGCTGTCAAAACGCGAAAACCGCAGCGCGCTCCAGCACACGACTCCCATCGCGCTCGCGCAGGCCGCGATTTTCGCGAGCGACGCCGCGATGTCCCGTGTTCCCAGGCGCCCAAATCGCAAACGGAAAATCACAAATAATGTGAACACGTTGAAATAGGCAGCCAGTGCGCTCGCCAGCGCCGGTCCGCCGTTTTTCAGTTTAGGAAAGAAATAAAATAGGAACACGATATTGAGCAGGACATTTGCAAGCATCGAAACCATGGCCACGCGCACCGGAGTCCGCGTGTCCTGCGTCGAATAAAACGCCGGAACGATCAGTTTGACCGCCGCGAATGCCGGCAGCCCCATCGAATAATATAGCAGAGCGCGCGCAGTCAGGCGCGTGGACTCCGCCACGAACCGGCCATGCTGGAATAGGACCTGCACAATAGGCTCGCGAAGGATCACGAGGCCTACTGCCGCCGGAATCGTAATAAAAGACACGATGCGCAAGGCAAAAAGAAATGTCTTCTTCATCCCCTCGTGGTCTCCCGCGGAAGCTTGATGCGACATCATCGGGAGAATTGCGGTCGCCACGGCTATGGCATAACCGCCGAGAACGAGTTCCGTCACGCGGTCCGCTACATAGAGAGAGACCAGACTTCCTTCCGGCATTACCTTGGCATTCGCAAAAATCGTGTCCACCAGCAGGTTGATCTGCGCGATCCCGATTCCCACAAAGCCCGGAATCATCAGCCGCGCCACGCGCCGAACCCCCGGATCCGTGAACGACACGCCAAACTGGAAGCTCATTCCCCGCTTGACGAGTTGCGGGACCTGCAAAAAGAACTGAAAAATCCCTCCGACCAGAACGCCAACGGCGAGCGCCGCAGCCGGGCTGGAGAAATGCCTCCAGACAACTGCAACGGAAAAGGTAATAAAGGAGATATTTAAAAGTATGGGCGTGGCTGCGGGCAAACCAAAGATGTGGAAGCAGTTCAAAATGGCCATCGCCATCGCCGCCATCCCGATAAAGAGGATGTACGGGAACATCAAGCGATTCAAATACATAGCTTCGAACTGAACCTGATTCTTTCCAAACATGGAGAAAAAGCGCACAAAGAGCGGAGAAAAAACGACTCCTAACACGGTCAATGCGCATAGGATCACGCAAAATGTCCAAAACAACCGATTTGCGAACGCCCAGGTTTCTTCCCGAGTCCGGTTCCTCATGTAGTCGGTAAATACGGGAATGAAGGAAGCCGTCATGGAACCTTCCCCGACAAGGCGTCGAAGGAGATTCGGAATCCGATAGGCCAGGACAAATGCGTCGGCCAGTCCTGTGGTGCCCAAAAGCAGGGTTAGCCGCTGGTCGCGGACATATCCTAAAATCCGACTGACAACCGTGATGATGCTGATAATGGAGGCAGATTTGAGAATCTGCCGCTTATGGGTGACAGTTTCGGTCAAAAGAGCGAGGCCCCCAGTCTTAGCCTCCGTCTAACCCTTTGAAAAGTATACACTTGACAGCAAAAGATCGCTTAACATAACATAGTTGCGGTCGACTCGCAAGGCCCGCGCTGCGCGTCCGCTTCCGTGAAAGTACGAACTCCAGCCTCTACGCACAAGAAAGTCGTCGTGCGATTCCTCAATCGCAGCGTCTTGCGCGGCTATTTAAACCCGGGAAAACTCGGCGAGGCGGAGAGCGTCGAATTGCTTACGCCGGAAGGAGAGCAGCGAAATTTTGCGGTGAAGGAAGTGCGCAGCATTTATTTTGTGCGCGAATTCGCCGATGATTTCGAGCCGGAACGCAAAGCGTTTCTCTCCCGGCCTAAGCTCGACGGATTATGGGTGCGGCTGAAATTTCGCGACGAAGACACCATCGAGGGCGTTGTCCCTAATGATTTGCTTTCCCTGCTCGACCGCGGGGTGCAAATTACGCCGCCCGATTTGCACGGCACCACACTAAAAATCTTTATACCACGCACCGCGCTGACGGAAATGACCGTGCTCGGGGTCGTGGGGATTGCACGGCGTAAGCCCGCGGCTCCGCCTCAGCCCGGACTCTTCAACGATTGATGCGCTCTTTCCTTTTCCGTTCTCGTTTCAGCCTCGCTTTGGAATGATGTAGAGTGACGGACTGGGCTGCCTGGATTTTGTAATCTGTCGAAAGCGCATTTTCGAGGAGAGCGAAACATGAAACTCGGCGAATTGGCCGCGCGATTGGGCTGCAAGCTAGATGGTGTCGAGACCGTTGAAATTCGCGGCGTTGCGGGGATAGAAAGTGCGAAGGCCGGCGACGTCACGTTTCTGTCGAACCCTAAATATTTCCGGGAACTTGCCAAGACGCTCGCTTCGGCCGTGTTCCTGGATGAAAAAGTCGTCATCGAGCGCGGCCCCGGCCTGCCGCCGCTCGCCGCCCTGCGCTCAAAAAATCCATACTTCGACTTCGCGCGCGCGATCGAATTATTTACCGCACCTGTGGCATACGCCCCCGGGATCCATCCGTCTGCCGTCGTGGCGAAATCGGCGAAGATCGGCCAGGGAGCGCACATTGGTCCGTACTGTTTTGTGGATGAGGGAGTGGAAATCGGGCGCAACGCGGTGCTGCACAGCCTGGTGACAATCTACCGAAACACTCGAATCGGCGACGATTTCTTCGCGCATTCGCAGACGGTGGTGAGGGAAGGATGCACGATTGGAAACCGCGTAATTTTGCAAAATGGCGCGGTCATCGGCGGCGACGGCTTCGGTTTCGCAAAGCGCCCTGACGGACGGTGGCACAAAATCATGCAGTATGCGCCCGTGGTGATCGAGGATGACGTGGAGATTCAGGCGAATTCCTGCATCGATCGCGCGACCGTTGGAGAAACGCGCATTCGCCGAGGCGCCAAGATCGATGACCTCGTGCTGGTCGGCCATGCCTGCGAGGTGGGTGAAGACGCGATTGTATGCGGGCAGGTGGGCCTGGCGGGATCGACGCGAGTCGGGAACAACTGCATCCTTGCGGGACAAGTGGGTTCGGCCGGACATCTTGAGATCGGCGACGGCGCTACGGTAACTTCGCAAAGCGGCATCCCGTCGGATGTCCCACCCGGAGCGCTGTATTCGGGCTACCCTGCCATGGAAAACAAGCTGTGGCTGAGGGTTATGGCGGCGCTGAAAAATTTGCCTGAAATGCAGAAAACACTGCGCAGGGTTGTCAAGGAATTGGATCGCCCGGAGTAGCACAGGCACTCTTGCCTGTGCGATTTTGTAAGCGGCGATTGCAGCGGGGCCGCCCGTTTCAGCAGCAGCATTCAAAACCGCACAGGCAAGAGTGCCTGTGCTACTCAACGCTAGCAGCAGGCTTTTGATCCTCGGGCAGTTCCGCCGCGACGGCGTCGTGCACGCGCTGCGCAAGCTCATCGCGCTGCTCGATCGTATACTTCGAGGCGTCGATCGGTTTTCCAAATCGCACCGTCACTTTTCCGGGGCGGACGATCAGTGAATTTTTCTTCATGATGCGATGCGCTCCCGCGCAGGCCACCGGCACAATCGGCACGCCCGCCTCAATGGCCATGACAAAGGAGCCCTTCTTGAACCGGCGCAGGCGTCCGTCCGGGCTGCGCGTTCCTTCGGGATAAACGAGGAAAGAGAAACCTTCGCGAATGTATTCGACGGCTTGTTTTACGCTGGCGAGCGCGGCATCGCGATTTTCGCGATCCACGGGAACAAATTTTGCCAGGCGAAACGCAGTGCCTACCACGGGAATATCAAAGAGCGATTTTCTGCCTAGAATGGCGATGCGCCGGGGAATGGCGCCTACGATAGCCGGGGCGTCGGCGTTGCTCGTGTGATTCGCAGCAAACACGCAAACGCCCGGCGGAATATTCTCCCGCCCTTCCACAGTCACTTTCTCTCCCGCAATTCGCGTCACGTAGACCACCATCTTCACGCCGGTCCAATACATGAGCGTCGCCGACTTGGTCACAAGCGTCAGCAAAATGAGCGGAGGGCCAAGCACGAGTGTGCAGAGCGCCATCGAAATCGCGACAAAGGTAGTGCGTATCATTTCAGGGAGTGGTTACGCCGCGCAAAATTCCGTCTCGAATGCGCCGCTGCCTTTCCGTAGGTGAAGTTATTTCCAGGATTTGGTAGGCCGCGTCCATTTGCCGTCCCAGGGGAAACGAAAAATCCTTTTCTTCCCCGCCCCGCTGAACTTTCACGGTGATGCGTTCCCCGGGCTGGTGGTCGCGGAGCCAGCGCTCCGGCGTGCGCGGGATCGACGCGCCATTCAGAGCGAGGAGGACATCGCCTTCCTGCAAACCCGCTTCGCCAGCCGCGCTTTCGCGATCGACCGATGCAATCTTCGGGGAGACTCCGTTCTCGCGACTGAAGGAGAAACCCAACACCGCGCGATGCTGGCTGGTGTCGCGAATCGTCCATCCGGCGCGCGCCAGAAAATCCGCATACGGAATTTCCTCGAATCCCGAAATGTATTGCTTAAAAAAATCGCCGAGGTCGGCGTCCGCGGACGGCGCTTTCCTGCGAATCACTTCTTCCATCGCGGCGCGCAATCCTTCGCTGTCATTATAGAAACGGCCGGCCTTCGCGTATTCCACATTGAGCGCGCGTAAAACATCGTCGAGGCCGGCCCGGTTGTCGGTTCGGTCACGGATGAGAATATCAAGCATCACGCCTACAATCTGCCCCTTGTTGTAATACGAGATGCTTTCGTCAGGGCGCGTGTAGAGCGGATATTTTTCGTACCACGCATCGAGGCTCGATTGCTCAACGCTCTGCCATTTATGCGCCGGATGAGATTGAAGCTCAGTAATTTCGCCGGCCAGGTTGGCGTAAAATTGTTGAGCGGACCAGAGTCCGGTGCGCTCGAGCGCATAGGTTTCATAGGTATTGGTTACGCCTTCGGCGAACCAGAGCGAGCGCGTCCACATTTCCTTGGTGTAATCAACTGGTTCCAGAGATTGCGGTCGAATGCGCTTCACATTCCAGGCGTGAAAAAATTCGTGCGCCGAGTAGCTGGGCAATTGCGCCGGAACGTCCGCGGAAATCGCCGTGCAATTCATGTGCTCCATCCCGCCGCCGCCAAAATTGTTTCCCACGTGAAAAAGGAAAAGATATTCTTGAAACGGCGCTCCGCCCATCAGCGAAACATCATAATCGACAATGCGTTTCAGCGAATCGATGAGGCGTGAGCGGTCGCCGGAATCGCCATGAACGACAATCCGAATGGGCCTTCCGCCCGCCTCCATACGGAATTGGTCGAACTGGCTGATTTCCACGGGCGCGTCGACGAGCGCGTCATAGCTGGGAGCGACATAGGCGCCAGAGTGATTCCCCGCCGCAGTTCCGGCGGCGTCCAATTCGACCGCCACGCGCCAACCGTCGGGCACATCATCGAACGACACTCTTGTGTCTTCGGCGCGCCGATCAGGCACATACAACAGCACCATGGCAAAATTGAGAAACGCGTGCTCCGCGTTCAATTGTGACGCGAAAGGCCCCGGCTCATCCCAATAAATCGGGTAGCTTACCGTGACCGTCCCATTCGCCGTGATATTCCAGGTCTGCTTGTCGAGCTTCCGCAAAGGGAGCGGATGTCCCTCGTCGTCCTTCGCGGCGACCTGCATCATGTGCGAGGAAAAGTCGCGAATTTGGTAGAGGGCATTCCACGCGGGCATTTGAAGCGTGACTTGGTCGCGCACATTCGGGATGCGCATGGTCACTCCAAAGACGTGATTTTCGGGATGAGAGAGTGAAACCGTGTACTCGATCGTGGCGCGCGCGGGACACGCGAAGTAGAAAACCGCCGCCGCGACGGCCGCTCGCAACCAGATGCAAGAGCGGAAAATCATGTTTTGATTTTACCCGCCGGGGCGCTCCGTTCGCGAAGCTTTCCGAGCAGCTTGCCGCACAACCCGTCAAAGCTGCCGTTGGACATCACCAGAACGAGATCTCCAGACCGCGTTTCGGCCGCGAGATGATCGGCAATTTCTTGGGAGGAATCAAATCCTTCGGCCGTTCGCCCAGCCTTGCGGATTGCTTCCAGAACACGTGCCGGAGACATTCTCTCTTCATCGCTCAAAAGATTAGCTCGATTCACAGCCCCGAGGACTGCGGCGTCGGCTGTGGCCAGAGACGCGGCCAAGTCGTTTTCAAAAACCCTGCGCCGCATGGTATTGGAACGCGGTTCAAATATAGCCCACACTTTCCGGCCGGGCCAGCGGTGGCGCGCCGCGTCNNCCGGAGGATTCCCCTTTCACTTCCAGGCGCCGCAGGACGCCGCGAAATGCGGCCATGGCAGCGGCAATCGCTTCGCCGCTCACGCCGCGGCCATGCGCGATCGCGATGGCGGCAACCGCGTTCAGGACATTGTGACGGCCGGCGAGGGACATACTCACGCGCGCCACTTCGCTTCCGTTTCGCGAGACCCGGAAACGCGTCTCGCCGTCGGTAATTTCCAGATCGCCCGCGAGCCAATCCACTCCAGGCGTGAAACCGTACGTCTCGACGGGACAGAAAGCTTTTTGCACTACGCCGCGAACGTTTTCGCTCTCGCCCCAGGCCACGATTCGCCCTCGACGCGGGACCAGATTCACCATGCGCCGGAATTGCAGCTCGATAGCCGCAAGGTTTTCGTATATGTCCGCGTGATCGAATTCCAGCGACGTGATGATCGCTTCCTGCGGATGGTAGTGCAGAAATTTCGGGCCCTTGTCGAAAAAAGCGGAATCGTACTCATCGCCTTCGAGCACAAATTCCTGGCCGCCGCCGAGGCCAAAGCTGCGCCCGAAATTTTCGGCTACGCCGCCGATTAGGAAATTTGGTTTTCGCCCGGCGTGGTGCAGAATCCAGGAGAGCATGGACGTTGTCGTAGTCTTGCCGTGAGTGCCGGTTACGATGAGCGAATCGTGGCCCGGCAGAAAAAATTCCTCGAGTGTTTGCGGGAGCGAGAAGTACGGAAGTTTATTGTCGAGCACCGCTTCCACTTCCGGATTGCCGCGCGACAGCGCGTTGCCGAGGACTACGATGTCCGGCGCGGGATCGAGATTGGCGGCGTCGAATCCATTCTTCCAGCGGATTCCAAGGCTGTCGAGCAGAGTGGACGCGGGAGGATAAACGCCCGCATCGGAACCCGTCACGCGGTGTCCGCTTTCGGCCAGCATTCCGGCGAGCGGCGCCATGGCCGCGCCGCCGATTCCAGAGAGATGAAAATGCATGGGCCGGGTCATGCGCGCACCGCCGGTTCTAGAATTTCGATCTGTCCTTCGCCCGAGGCATGAAGTTTCGCGCGAACGCCAAGCGGGATTGTCAGCATAGGCCGCGTCGTGTGTCCTACCGGCGCGCCATACACGATCGGAATGTGCAGAGGCCCAAGAACACGCCGGCAAACGTCGGCGATCGTCACGGAACTGCCTTCGGGGGGCTCGGACTCGGGAAAATCGCCGAGAACGATTCCGCGGACGCCATCAAATTTTCCCGCCTGCTTCAAGTGCGTGAGCAGGCGATCGAGCTGATAAGGTTTCACTCCCCGGTCCTCAAGTAAAAGTATGGAATCGCGCGTGTCGAGTTCCCACGGCGTGCCGATCGATGTTTCGATCAGCGTGATGCAGCCGCCGAGCATGGTTCCCTCGGCCTTGCCGCGTGTGAACGTTTCACCTTCGAGCGGCGCGGTCCAGCCACTGTCCGTCGCTGTCATCGACCACATAAAAGTGTCCGGATCGAAACCGCCGGTGGTGTTCGGACCGGCGTCAAAACCGCCGGCGACGAGCGGGCCGTAAAAGGTGACCCAGCGAAGCTTCTGCCATAAAAAAATATGCACGGAAGTCACATCGCTGAAGCCGCAAAAAATTCTGGCCTGTTTGAGGCGCGCCGTCGGCAGGCCGTCCAAAATTTCCGTGCTGCCGTATCCGCCGCGAGAACACAGAACCGCGCGAACGCCTGGGCTGGTCAAAGCCGCCTGCAAATGTTTGCGGCGTTCCGCAAGCGGCGCCGAAAAATATCCCTCGGGGTGGCGCTTGGAGGCGTATCTCTTCACCCGGAAATCGAGAGTCTCCAGAGTTTCACAGCCGCGCTCGATGCGTTCTTCCTTCGCAGCGCTCGCCGGCGAGATCACGGCGATGGTGCTTCCCGGTACGAGCGCCAGAGGCTTGCGTGATTTCGTCATGGGAGAGGGCGGCAAAAAAGAAGTATACAACGCAGCCGCGTCGTACAAAGTCTTTCAGAATGTGCGTTGTTGTTCCATTGAAAACTAGTGACGCAGGCTTCAGCCTGTGGGGTTAGGCCTTGC
>PMOP01000196.1:0-253 GCA_003161495.1 Acidobacteriota bacterium
TGCGCACGAAATTATTTCTGCGCACGCTCGAATTTTTCTGGCAGGAGGGGCATACGGCGCATGCCACCTACGACGAGGCCGAAGCCGAAACGCGCCAGATGCTCGATATATATACCGATTTTGCAATTAACGAGGCGGCTATCCCCGTCATTCCCGGCAGAAAATCCCAGTCCGAGCGCTTCGCCGGCGCCGACGCCACCTATTCGATCGAAGCCATGATGGGCGACGGCAAGGCTCTGCAGGCCGGCACGTC
>PMOP01000196.1:299-1889 GCA_003161495.1 Acidobacteriota bacterium
CGATTCATCGGCGCCATCATCATGGTGCATGGCGACGATCAGGGCCTGATTCTGCCGCCGAGGCTGGCGCCGTATCAAGTGGTCATCGTACCTATCTTCAAGTCGGACGAAGAGAAGGCGGTGGTAATCGAGGCCGCGAAAAAAATCCGCGAACAATTAGTGAAAGCGGATATTCGGGTGAAATTGGACGAGCGCGAGGGCCAAAGTCCCGGCTTCAAATTCAATGACTGGGAAATGCGCGGCGTTCCGTTGCGCATGGAAATCGGCCCGAAGGATGTCGCGAAAGGCAGCGTCGTGTTGGCGCGCCGCGACAGACCGGGCAAGGAAGGGAAAAGTTTCGTTTCTCAAGAGGGCATCGCGGAATCCGTCGCGCAACAACTCGTCGCCATTCAGAAAGCGCTTTTCGATCGCGCGCTGGCATTCCGTAATCTGCACACATTCGATCCCAAAAATGTCGAGGACTTTCGCGTGGCAGTCGAGCAGGGATTTGCGCGTTCCTACTGGTGCGGCGACGCGAAGTGTGAAGAGCAAATCAAGGAAACGACCAAGGCCACGTTGCGCTGCATTCCGATGGAACAACCGGGGGGATCGGGCGCGTGTATTTTCTGCGGAAAATCATCGACCGAGCTAGCCATTTTCGGGAAGGCTTACTAGGACGTTTTTGGCTTGCTCTATAATCCAGCAACCATATCATTATCAATAGCTTACAGAAAGTAACTGTCCAGCAACCGCTTCCGGACTCTCTCTCGACACTCCTCCGGACCGATGCTAGCATTTCAATATATGGAAGTTTCTTCATCCACGAAATTACACGGGACTGACACGCCCCGTTCTGGAGCCAGGCGAAGTTTGTCTGCTCCGGTTTCTGGAAGGGATGTGAAGACCAGGCGCAACCGTGAGGCAGGCAAGGGACGCCTCAAAGCAATCGTATGGACTGTCATTCTGGTGGCGTTCATTTATACAACCGCGATGGTTCTCCCCATCTTAGTGAATGAATACCAATTTCAAGACGCCCTGCAAAACATTGCGCGGTTTGCCAGCGTAAATCGCCAGAACAGTGATTTGATTTCAAAGGATGTATTGGCGGAAGCCCAGAAAGAAGATTTGCCGGTAGAAGCAGCGGACATCAAGGTGGTAAGCAACTCCGGGAACATCCACATCAACGTGGATTATTCCGTCACGGTTGACCTGAAAGTGTATCAGTGGACGCTGAACTTCCACCCGGCCGCAAGCAACGCTTCGCTGTTGTAGACTTACAGCAGGAGCGGGTGCTTGCTTGCATTGGCCCCCAGCCAAGTGTTCGTCAAAAAAACGATCACAGCCGATGACAAATCTCCCCAATCGCCTCTCGACCTCGGAATCGATGGCTGCGGCGGGTACACTTATTCCAGCGCAGCCAATGGGCGCATCTAAGTAGTTAGAGGGATTTACGGGCATTTGGAATTGATTTAGGGTACTTGAAGATGGTGGCAGTGTTTTTGCGGCGGAACGGAGAACTACCTTGCGTATTCGAATTGGCCGGGGCTATTGGATCTCCCGGTTCGGACTGGTCATTCTTGGGACTACAACTTTACTTCTTCTTGCCGCCAC
>PMOP01000196.1:1949-5405 GCA_003161495.1 Acidobacteriota bacterium
CCGACGAACGATTCCATTTTCGGGGCCAAGAATCGGCTGGTCGTGGAATTCGGCGCCGGGGCGATCACCAAGATTCGCTCCATGGACACGGGAGCGGCTCTCGATTCCGCCGAAGTTGAGCCGGAACTTCTCACCAGCCTGTTTGACAGCACGCGCGAGAAGCGCCGCGCCATCAGCTACAACGATATTCCCAAGATGATGCGCGACGCCGTACTTTCCGTGGAAGACAGGCGCTTTTTCGAGCACCCCGGCTTTGATCCAGTTCGCATTTTTGGCGCGGCCTGGGCCGATTTGCGTCACGGAGCGCGGGTTCAAGGCGGCAGCACGATTTCGATGCAAGTGGCGCGCAGCTTCTTTTTCAACACGGATCGCACGTACCGGCGGAAAATTGCCGAAACCGTAGTGGCCCTGGAACTGGAGCACCGCTTCAGCAAGCAGCAGATTTTTGAGTTGTACGCCAACGAAATCTATCTCGGGAACCGCGGAAGTTTTGCGATTCACGGGTTTGGAGAGGCTTCTCTCGCCTACTTCAACAAGGATCTTCGCGAAGTGACCCTGCCGGAAGCCGCATTTCTGGCGGGAATCATCCACGCGCCGAATCGTTACTCCAGCTCGGAGCGCCGCCCGGAGCGAGCGGTGGAAGCGCGGGACCGCGCGTTGCTGTCGATGACCGAGAACGGCGCGATTACGTCCGACCAGGCGCTCGCGGCAAAGAAAACCCCGTTGCAAATTGTTGGCGGCGGCCTCGAAGGCAGCACGGCGCCCTACTTTGTGGATATGGTGAAAGATCACCTGCTCGACCGCTTTTCGGAAACGGAGCTTCTATCCCAGAGTTTTCGCGTGTACACGACGCTGGATCCTGAATTGCAGCGGGCGGCTAGCGATGCCGTCAATCTCGGAGTGAAGAACATCGACACCCAGCTCGCCAAACGCTACGCGCGGTGGAGCAAGGAAGGGCATCCGTTGACGCAGGCGCAGGTGGCCATGGTCGTGCTGGACCCGCACACGGGAGAAATCAAGGCGCTGATCGGCGGCCGCGATTACGGCGAAAGCCAGCTCAATCATTTGCTGTCACGGCGGCAGCCCGGCTCCGCGTTCAAGCCGTTCGTTTATGCGGCGGCATTTCAAGGCGGGGTCGACGGGGTGCAGCCGATCGTGACCCCGGCGACGACGGTGATGGACGAGCCGACCACGTTTGATTTTGACGGCAAGGAATATACGCCCAACAATTACGGCGAGAAATTTCACGGCCAGGTCACGGTCCGCGATGCATTAACATATTCGTTAAATGTAGCAACGGTAAAAGTTGCCGAGCTGGTAGGCTACACGCGCGTAACGGACATGGCGCATCAATTCGGGCTCGACCCGTCGATTCAGCCGACGCCGTCGGTGGCGCTCGGGGCCTATGACATGACGCCGCTGGAGGTGGCCGCGGGTTACACGATCCTGGCTAACGATGGCGTGCGGACCGAGCCGATGTTTATCCGGAACGTGGTGAACGCACAGGGAGAATCGCTGGAAGAAAATGCGATTCGGTCGAGGCGCGCGCTCGATCCTCGTGTGGCTTACCTCGTGACCAGCATGATGGAAGACGTCATCGACCACGGCACGGGTGCAAGCGTTCGCGCGCGCGGCTTCAATGCGCCCGCGGCCGGAAAAACCGGAACTTCGCGGGACGGATGGTTCGCCGGTTACACCTCAAATTTACTGGCCATCGTGTGGGTGGGGTTTGACGATAACCGCGATCTGGGCCTTTCCGGCGGGAATGCGCCGGCGCCAATCTGGGCGGAATTCATGAAACGCGCGATTGCTTTGCCGGCGTACAGCAACGTGAAGCCATTTGTCATGCCGGAGGGAGTTACCAAGGTTACGATCGATCCGGAATCTTTGGCGCTGGCGACTCCGGAATGCCCGGTCACGCGCGAGGAAGTTTATATCCACGGGACGGAACCCACCGAGTTCTGCCCTTTGCATGGCGGTCGCATGGCGGGCGACAGCGCTCCGGGCTCCTGGCTGTCGCATATTTTCGGAGGAGACAAGGAGAAAGGGGCCGACGCCACAGCGAACGAGACGGGAAACGCGGGCGCGCGTTCCCCTGCAACGCCGGCCGGGTCCGCCGATAATCAAACACCGGAAGATGAGAACAAAAAAAGCGTGTTAAGGCGAATTTTTGGTATCTTTGGAGGCAAGAAAGACGCCGACAAGGCACCATCAGGTTCTCAAGATCAGCAACATTAGCGCGGCGTCTTTCGGAGGCGTTCGCCATGAAATGGAAACCTCCTAGCCGGATTTTACCGAGTCTTTTTTTATTGGGCGCGATCTGTTCCTTGGCCGCCCAACAGGCCGCACCGGGCTCGTCAAGCTACACGCCGGAATCTCAGGCGAGTAATCCCGGCCCTTCCGCGCTCAGCCCCAAGGAAATGCAGGAAGAGCGGGCCAGGGTCCAGATGGCGGAAAAACGCTACGACGCTGCGATTCAGACCTATCTGGATTTATTGAAAGACGATCCGAAGAACGCCTTATACATGAACATGATCGGGATTGCCTACCTGGACCTTTCCAATTTCACACTGGCCAAAAAATATTTCCTGCGCGCCTCCAAGGCGGACAAAAAATATTCGAGCGCTATAAATAACCTCGGCATGGTTTATTACCACCAGAAAGATTTCCGGCGCGCGATTCGCGAATATCAAAGAGCGGCCGCGATCGATCCGAATCAGGCCGGGACGCATGCCAACCTGGGGTTTGCCTACTACAATTCAAACAAGTATCCCGAAGCCGCCGCCGAATTTCAAAAAGCGATCGAAATCGATCCGCGCATTTTTGAACGCAACGATCGCGCCGGGACCATGGTGCAGGATCGCTCGGTGACCAATCATGGCCTGTTCTTTTTCACTATGGCCAAGGTCTACGCGCAGAAGCGCGACGCCGAACACTGCGCCGAATACCTTCGCAAATCCCTGGACGAGGGGTACAAAGACATCGGGAAGGCCGCGACCGATCCCGCATTCAAGGATGTCATCAACGATCCGGTCGTGCAGGCCGTACTTTTGCGCGTGGTCCCCACGGAGCAGAAGGGATCCGCGACGCATCCCGGCGCGTAATATTTTTCGCAACACGGCGCGACAAGCGCGAACGCGCCCTGCGCGGCCTCTGCTACAATGTGACCACAATGCCCTCTCGAATTTTTCGATTCGGGCTTTTCGTTTTGAGTGCGGTCCTTTACGGAGCCGTGATGGTGGGCCGTGCTGCTCCCGCGCAGTCCGCAGGGGATGCCCGCTCCGCTTCCTCCGAAACCCGTCACGAAACTCTTCTTATTTTTCCTTTTGAAAACGAAAGCCGGCTTGCCAATTACGACTGGCTGGACGAAGGTTTATCCGAGTTGACCGCGGAGCGTCTGGAAGACCGCGGAGTCTACGTGCTGTCCCGGGAGGACCGGCTGGCTACGCTGGAACG
>PMOP01000196.1:5473-7818 GCA_003161495.1 Acidobacteriota bacterium
CGACATGCAGGATCTGCTGCGCGCACAGGCGCGCCTCACCTGGCAGATTTTATGCGCGCTCGACCGCAAGGAATGCCCGCAGCAAGGCGCGAACACGGACGAGTCGAGTTTCTCCGAGCCGCCCGCGACGCTGCGTCTCGACGCCCTGGAAAATTTTGTGCGCGGGATTGCGGGGTCGGAGGACGATGCGCGTCTTCGCTTGCTGCGCGAAGCCGCCAGGCTGGAGCCCGCCTGGGACCGCCCGGCATTTGAACTCGGCCAGATTTATTTCAAGCGGCGCGATTGCGATTCGGCGCTGGTTTGGTATTCGCGCGTGCCTCCCAATCGGCCGGACGGCCCGGAGGCAAGTTTTGCCACGGGCGTTTGCCATCTAGCGCGCAATGACGCCGCCCGCGCTGACGCCGCGTTTTCGGGATTGATCGAACGAGCGCGGAGAACCGACGAGAAAGATTCCGTTCCGGAATTGCCGGAAATGTATAACAACCTTGGCGTCGCCCGCCTGCGTCTCGGGAAATGGAGCGAAGCGGGAGCGGAATTCGAGCGCGCCTCGGCGCTCGATCCAGAGGAAGCCGATTACCTGGTCAACATCGCGCTTTCAAAACTGATTGGGAAGCAGGCGGCCGCCGCGGTGGCGCCTCTGGAACACGCGCGAATGATTGATCCCGACGATAAGGAAGCGAAGTCGCTGCTCGTGGCTACATTGGAGTCGCTTGGCAGAAGCGCGGATGCGGCGACGATTCGCGCCGAGGCTCCGGAAAGCGCCGATAAGCAGGCGCAGCCAAATCTGCAGGACGCCGCTGGGCTTTCGCGGCTGAGTCGCGTGTCCAGAAATTTGGATCGCTCGCTTCTGCGGCCTTCCGCCGATGCACCCGCAGGGCAGCCGGCGGCAGGAAAGGCACCTCGCAAAAACGGCGGCAGCGGGCAACCTCAATGAAAGATTCCGACAATCGCCCCGCGAGCGCATTATTCCTGGCATGGCGTTTCTGCGTTTTAACAATCGCAACGCTTGCGGTTGCGCAGTTCGTTGCGTTCACGCTGCGGGCGCAGGGTACGGATGCGAAAATTTCCTCCGCGCCCGCCGGTCCGGCGCAAATTCTCGAACTGCGCATCGGCGACGAAATCGAGCCCGTGATGGCGGAATATGTCGATAACGGCATCGAGGAAGCCGCGCGCCGTCATGCCAGCCTCGTCCTGATCACGATGGATACTCCCGGAGGACTTTCCACCTCCATGGAGGACATCATTCACCACATTCTGGACTCGCCCGTTCCGGTGGCCATTTTTATTTCGCCGGTCGGATCGCGCGGGGCATCCGCGGGATTTTTTATTTTGCTCTCCGCGGACGTTGCGGCCATGGCTCCGGGGACGCACACCGGCGCGGCCTCGCCGCTGCTGGCGATCGGAGGAGTTCCGCTGCAGGTGGACGAAACGCTGAAGAAGAAAATATTGAACGATGCCACGGCGTTTCTGCGCAGCTACTCCGCGAAGCGCGGGCGAAACGTGGAGCTTGCGGAATCGGCCGTCGTCGACGGCAAGGCCTGGACGGAAACCGAAGCGCTGGACGGCAAGCTCATCGATTTAATCGCCAACTCGCCGGAAGATTTGTTGTCGAAATTGGATGGCCGGACGATCAAGCGTTTTGACGGCTCGACCGTGCAGCTCGCGCTTCGCAATCCGGAGCGCATTGCGTTCTCCATGTCGTTCCGCCAACAATTTCTTTCGCGCATCGTGCAGCCGGATGCGTTTTTTATTCTTTTGATTGTCGGAGTGCTGGGGCTTTACACGGAATTCACGCATCCGGGAATGGTTGCGCCGGGAGTGGTCGGCGGGATCGCGATGGTGCTGGCGTTGTACGCGATGCATATATTGCCGGTGGAGCCCGCGGGCATCGTTTTGATTTTCCTGGCGCTGGGATTATTTATTGTGGAGGCGAAATACACGAGCCATGGCGTGCTGGCGATCGGCGGCATTGTGGCCATGCTGCTGGGCGCGCTGATGCTGGTGCGTTCGCCGCTGACGCATGCGGGAGTGAGCCTTGGCGTTGCGCTTGGTGTGACGGTTCCGTTCGCACTGCTTGTGGTTTTTCTGATGCGCCTGGTGTTGAAATCGCGCGCGTGGAAGCCGGCGATGGGACGCGAACAATTTGTCGGGGCCGTCGCTGAAGTTACCGGCCCGCTTGCGAAACCCGCGGACGGTGAAATGTTTGAAGGGATGGTGCGGCTTAACGGCGCGTTGTGGCGCGCGGTGGCCTCCGAGGCGATTCCGCGGGGAGCGCATGTGCGAGTGACGAGTTTTGAGGGCCTGACGCTGCACGTCGTCCCGGCCGAACATTCCGCGCTTGCCGA
>PMOP01000266.1 GCA_003161495.1 Acidobacteriota bacterium
TACCAGAAAAATGGGTTGCTCGAATATCACCCGTTCACCTGCCAACCAGATTTGAATTGCGAAATGCGGATGTTTCTTTCTCGTCCAGTTCCAAATCAATTTCCGGGAGCGGCAGATTCCCCGGTGCTTCCCGAACTTCTTTTTCACGCTGCCGCTCTCTAGCCGAGTAGTACAGCCGCCATTCTGCCCACAACGCCAATGTCGCCAGCAACACCAGCCAACGCCACGCGTCCCACGAAGGCGGCGGAAGCGGCTCCCTTTCCACTTGCGCGGTCTCCGCTTGAGTCGGTTGTACAAGTTGCGCGGGCAGCGCGGGAGGATTTACGGCAATGCTTGTTTCACCTCCGGGAGCGACAATCCCGTATGTTCCAGTTTCAAGCGCAAGGAAATGAACCTCCGCGCCCTTCCGCGCAAAGGGCACATCCCTGCCGGATGGAGCAACAATTTTCGTGACTGGACCCGGAAGATCGATCTCTCCTGTCGAGAGAGAGTCCGCAACTTCATCAACGGAGTGCGTCATCCACTCGACGCCTCCAGCCATGAGCAACGGAAATGCCGACTCCTGCGGAAAGTTGGAATCATGCGGATTGAAGCCCACGATCAGAATTCTGTGACCTTCCTGTCCACGCGCCAAAATCAATGGCGCAGGAGGATCTCCTTCGGTGTACGCAAGCACGGAATCGCCGGGCTGAATTTTGAGCGTGGCGGGATTGCGCACGCTGATGTCGTGCGTGCGCACCCAGCGCGTCACTGGGTGCTGCGGGTTCCATCCTGTGACCCGCACCGGCTTCGATCCGGCAGCCGGCGCGCCGCCAAAAAACCAAATCGAATTGCTCGCAAACTGGGCGGGTACGTTTACTCCTTGAAAGATGGCGATATCCGGAGAATTGTCTGCGCTAAGTTCCGCGGGCAGAACCTGCGCCTGCACATAAGGGTTGCTCGAAAGCACGTTGAGCATATCCGCGGCGAATGGTGCCGCATTGTTGGCAACAATTGCCACACGCACCGTGCGAAAGGTAGGAATTCTTACCGTGGCACGGTCGTCCGCTTGCAGCGCATCGGAAGGACTGATTTCCGCCTGCAGCATTCCGCCCCGGTCCCACGTGAATTCGTCTTCCTCATTCGCGATCGCATTGGGGGTAAGCGACACTTTGCGCTGTCCGAGCGGCTGTCCATTCACGGAGAACGCCAGCGCTACATCCTCTTTCTCATTACTGTAATTCTTCAGTTGCGTGAGCAGACGCCAGCGATCGGGCTGCGCGGCATCACGCCGCAGGGAGAGCCGCGTAATGCCGCGGTTTTTCACGGATGCCAAATCTCCCACGAGGCGCATCAGAAATTGGGGCTGGCCGGCGATCTTGTCAGGGGATTCCATTTCACCGCGAAGTTGATCGAGGCTGCGTTCTTCCTCCGAATCGACGAGCCCGGGGCCAACATAAACCAGCAGGCCGCGTCTCGCGCCTCCCAGAGCCGCGCGGGCCGTTTCCAGTGCGCGCGGAAGATCGGCGGCAACGCTCGACGGCTGCGCATTTTGTATGGCGCGGCGCAGCGCGCTTCTATCCGTTGTGAACGGCAGTATGGGCGGAGCATCCGGCTCCGCGCGCAACAACAACACGCGGTCTTCCACTGGGAGCGAATCCAGCAGGCGCAGGGCTTCCGTACGCTCGCGGTCAATCCATGCCTGTTCTCCAGCCGGGCGCGCCTGCGACCAGATGGAAGCGTCCAGCACGATTGCAACGCTGCGGCCTTGCAGCTGGGAACCCCATCGCGGATTTGCAAGCGCCAGCACCAGCAACAATAAAAATAAAATCTGCGCCAAAAACGCCCAGGGCTCGCGAAGTTTCCTGCGGCGCGGCTGTGAAATCGGCTGCACGCTGGCCCAGAAGCGGAGTGTGGAAACTTTGCGATGCTGCGGCCGCCGGTGGTGCAGGTAAAGCCATAATGCCGCGGCTGCGAGTCCCGCCCACACCAGAGCAACCTGCACGGGACTGAGCGCCAGGAAGTTCATGCCAGCACCTGCCCGCTGCGCAGGCTTCGCAGAACGAATTCCTGGTAGGCGATGTTGGTCACGGCGCGCGCGTATCTTCCGCCATTGCGCAACGCAAGCCGCCGCAAGCGCGTGGAAAACTCCTGAAACCTGCGCGCATATAGAGCCGTGCTTTGCGGCGAACACTCCACAGTGCGCTGCGCTCCCGTCTCGGCATCCTCCAAAATGAGTTCACCTGAGGCGGAGGGATGCTGCTCTTCTGCGCTGTGCACCTGCAGCAAAACAAAATCATGCCCTGCGGAACGCAGCATTTCAACGGCGCGCTCGCTGCCCGTCTCATCGAAGAAATCGGAAATCAAGATGGCGATTCCCCGCGCGGGAAAACCGCTCATGAATTCCTTCACGGAAGAAAATATATCCGTGGTCCCGGCACACTGTTGCTCGCTCAGGAATTGCAGCACGGGCCATAGGCGATCGCGCCCGCCGGAAACAACCAGCGGCTTTTGCAGACGCTGTGAAAATGGAATTACCGCCGTGGTGTCGAGATGCAGCAACGCCAGATAAGCAAAGGTGGCCGCGAGCCGTTGCGCGTAAAGAAATTTCGATTCACCCTCATCGCCGAATGCCATCGATTGGCTGCGGTCCAGCAAAATGCGCACGGGAATGTGCTGCTCGGTTTCGTATATTTTCAAGAAAAGTTTTCCGAAGCGCAGGTAGGCGCTCCAATCCAGCGAGCGGGGATCGTCGCCGAAACTGTAGCGGCGGTAATCGGCAAATTCCATTCCCGGCCCGCGAGTCCGCGAGCGGTGCTCTGGACCTACCGCGCCGGACAGATTGGTGCGGCACAGCAGCGTGACCTGCTCCAGCGTCTTCAGGAATTCTCTGTCGAGCAAGAGTGGAGAAGTGGTTGCCATCGGGCTCAGTTCTTCGTGGCGCGGGCTTCAGCCTGCGGGGTTTAGTCATTGCATCCGTGAAACCCTGCAGGCTGAGGCCCGCGCCACAAAAACCTATTGCACGGAAATTTTGCCGGCAATTTCTTCCAGCAAATCGTCCGGCGTCCGGCCATCCGCCTGGGCTTCAAAATTTAGAATGATGCGGTGGCGCAGCGCCGGCAGCATCAGCGCGCGAATGTCTTCCAGGCTGACGTTGTAGCGGCCATCCAGGAGCGCGCGCACTTTCCCGCCGAGAATCAACGTCTGCGCGCCGCGCGGCGAACTTCCGTAACGGATGTACTTGCTGGCCAGAAGGTTTTCGCGGTTCTCCGGATGCGTGGCCAGCGTGAGCTTCACGACGTGCTCCTGCACGTGCGGGGCAACCGGAACGGCGCGCACGACTTTTCGCATCTCCAGAATTTGCGGGCCATTCACCACGGCGTTCACCGTAGCGGTGGTCCCCTGCGTGGTGCGGTCCAGAATGTCATGCAGGTCCACGCGACCGGGATACGGCACGCGCAGCTTGAAAAGGAAGCGGTCCAACTGCGCCTCCGGCAAAGGGTAGGTGCCTTCCATCTCCAGCGGGTTTTGGGTGGCCATCACGAAAAAGGGTTCCTCAAGCAGGTGCGAGGTGTGCGCCACGGTGACCTGCTTTTCCTGCATGGCTTCCAGCAGCGCCGACTGCGTCTTAGGCGTCGCGCGATTGATTTCATCAGCAAGTAGAAGATTAGTAAATATAGGGCCGGGCTGGAAACCCAGCGATTTCCGGCCGTCCCCGTTTTCCTGCACCACGGACGTGCCGATCACATCCGCCGGCATCAAATCCGGCGTGAACTGGATGCGCGAATATTTCTGCGCCACGGCCTGCGCCAGCGTGCGCACCAGCATGGTTTTGCCCAGGCCCGGCGCGCCCTCCAGCAGCACGTGCCCGCCGGCCAGCAGGGCGATCAGCACGCCTTCCACCACTTCCGCCTGGCCCACAATGGCCTTGGAAATTTCCCGGCGGACTTCCCCCATTTTATCGGCCAGAAATTCCGCCTGCTCCCCGAGGGGCTGGCCTCCCGCGTGGCCTTCCATTCCCAACGAACTGGTCATGAAACCTTCCTCTGGACGAACGCGACCTTGCTCCGACATTCTAACTCATTGCTTTCCATCATCCGCATGTTCAAAATAACGCTGCACGTAAAAACGGTAGCGCGCCGGAATATTTTCCTGTTCCGCTCCGTTGGTCACGGCGTCCTGCCTGGGCGATACATTGCCAACGGCAAGATGCGCCGCACCGGTTTCCGTGGCCACTTTCATGCGCGTCTGTTCCTTAAACCCGCTGGCCTCCAGCGCCACGCGATCGGGAACCGCGTTGACGGGATGCAGGTCCGCATCTTTTCGCAACTCCTTGGTGCCTTGCTGGCTTCCAGCGCCCTCGCTGGCGGTTTGCGTGGCCTTCTGCTTGGCGTCGGAATTTCCTTTTGAATCGCCGCGCTTGTCGCTCTCGTTGGCCCCAGGCTGATTCGAGTTGCCCGATTGCGGCGTGCCCTGTCCGTTGGGCGGCTGCTGGTCCGGACGATTGTTGGAGTGCTGATTGGGCGTCTTGGACATCATGTTTTTGAGCGCCTGCATCAGCGACTGCCCCATGGACTGCCGCCCTTCGGGACCCGACTGCTCGCCTTGCTCTTGCGATTGGCTTTCGTTCTCGTCGTTTCCATTCTTACTATCTTGCGATTGCTGATTGCTGTCTTGCTCCCGGGCATCACTCGAGGAAGGACCTTCCTGACTTCCCGGCGGCTGCATCTGATCCTGCTGTTGATTTTCGGCATCCGCGGCGTCTTTTTGATCGTCAGCCGCATTGGCCTTGCCGTCGGCCTTCCAAAGATCGTCGGTCTTGGAAGCGGCATCGGCACGCTGCGCTTCTTCCCCGGCCGCATCCGGCTTCATGGTGACCATGGCCATTGTTCGCTGAAGATCCTTTTCCAGCGCTCGCGCGATGGGAGAAACAATCGATTGCACAAGCTGCGAGCGCAGGGTGCTCCGCAGCAGCGAAACCAGCGGCGCCTGATGTTGAATGCGGTAGGCCAACAATCCCGCGGCAACCAATACCACCACGGCAACGCGTTTGCTATTCTCAGGCCATCGAATCGGAAATAATCCGCGCGGATATACTTTTCCCAGACGCGCCAGGGCGTCTTTGCGTTGCTCGAAGATCATTCCGTCGGCATCCTGAATCCCACCAAGGTAAATCGCCGTGGATAGGCGGTCCTGAAGCCCAGAAGCGGAATCGAGACACCGTGCCGTTTCATAATGGGAAGGCCGGTTCCGCCAAGCCCAGGCAAATACTGCCGCCGTGCCCGCGGCTGCAACTGCAGCGACAAAAACGAGCACTCCCATTAATTTGGAGCTGACTGCCGCCACCGCAATGAGCGCGATCGACACCCAAACCAGCCAGTGCGCCCAGCCGTGAAAGACGGTGTTCGCTAAAATTCTCTGTCGAATTGACTTCAGCGTGCTGGTAAGTCCTTGCAATTCGGGAGAACAGGCCTGCCGGTCGAAAATACGCGCAAGCAAGAGTTGATTCTCAGGGGTTTGTGCTCGATCGCTGGAAAAGACTTGCCGCCAGCGGCTCCTCAAAACGGAAAGGTATGCCCTCCCGGAAGGTTCACCGGGAGCCACCAAATTGATCTTCTCGCGAAGAAACAAAGGTAGCCTCCCCAGAGGTTCGGCCACGGCGATTACTCGTACAAATCTACCCCAATCTTGGAGCTTTCCATACTAAATCAATGGCGAAGGAAGATCGAATTTGCTGACCGGAGCCATTTAGAAAACCAATCGCCAATAGGGTTGGATGCAGGCAAGTTCCCGGATGCGTTGGTGCCGGCTATTTTGCGAAATATGCCAAAGGGATGGTCTTCATGCAAACGGTACTTGCCTACCCGGCAATCGAGGAAGACCGGAATGAATTTGTGGCAGGGTTGATTCTGAGACGCGATGCCTAGCAGGCGTAGCGCTCCCTTTTTCAAGGCGGTCAATTTCGCCGGGAGTGCTCAACTCAATATCGGAAAAGTGTAAGCCGAGGAGTTCGCGGCTGCCGCAGTCGAACCCGCGAGGGCCAAAGCGACATCACTTTCGGCAAGTTCCTGGTATGGGCGGCCCTCACAAGTGATTGTGGCGACGGCTATTCCAAGCCGCCGAGCGTCCGGTGAACTATACACTTCCTTGGGGGAATACGTCGGCGACAAAATGGTCAACCGGTAGAATGTGTTCTTTTTCAAATTTACCGGGAAATCTACACGCATGAGCCGGTCTTTCCTGCCGTAGAATTCTTCGGAATGCTCCAGTGAAAATTGCTTTGTGTCCGGATCATACGAGCTTAGAAGAATTTGCAATTTGGTGGCGGAAGTGAATGGCGAGCGGAAATCCAGCGTAAGCTGATCGACTTCAATTCGCGTGTAAAAATAAGATTTTGCGCTGCCCGTAGTCCAGCGCGCACCAACTCCGAAAAGATGCTGCTCGAACCCGTGCCACCCGAACCCGAATTTGTCCACGGTTTGTGAATCGTCGCGAATTGGCTGAGTATCCAGAATCATGGTGTTTCCGGCGCAGCGGCGGCAAACCTTGGAGGTCGCGCAGTTGGAGATAATCTCTTCGCGCCGGGGAGATGCAANNGGTGTGGGGATCGATGTCCGCAATGTTGCCGAGATCCATCTCGCCTTCCACGTCCTGGCAACAAAGCGTGTAGGTTCCGTCCGAAAGAATTCCGAATGTTTCCGCTCCGACACACTTGAAGGATTCCGTGCGCTCTTCGTGAAACGTGAAACGGCTGGGTTGTGCGTGCCTCTGCACAAATTTTTCGTGGTACGCCCACATGCCGAATCCTTTACGCCGAACGATCACATCGGGGGCAATCATCCAACCGGAAAACTTATTTTCCAATTGCCATGTGGGAATATCTTCGGCTCGGAATACAAGTTCGCCCGCTTTGATCTGATCCTCGTGTTTTTTCCGTTCAAGTTCCATCCCCTCGGAAAAGGCTTCCGGGTAATCGCGCCTTATTTGGGCGCTGAGTTCGGTGAATCGCTCCGCGCACAGTTCCCAGCCCGCCTTGTATTCCGCTGGATCGTCATACATAGTCCAGAGGCGCGACCCGCCGTCATTCTGCATCAGATTTTCGATCAGTTCGCTGGCGAGATAAATTTCAATTCCGGTTTTGCTGCCGGCTCGAAATTTGGCATTCACCGTATTGCAAACCATCTCTAGATATTCCCGGAAGCTGGCTATTTTTTTGTAGCCACGCTCGGCAAATGATTTGTCGGTGGGAGTATGCAGGCTCATATTCAAATGCACGTTGCTGTACTTGAAGAGCTTTTGCAGGCGCTCCTCGGTAAGCAGCGTGATGTTGGTGATCAGCGCGGCGCCAACGCCCAATTCCTCGCACAGTCCAATGTAATCGAAAAGTTTTTTATTCAAGAAAGGTTCGCCCAGCACATTGAACATGATCGGTATGCCCGGCGCAAGGTCGCGCGCCGCACGAATCAACTGGACCGCCTGCTCGTCACTCACGTGGCTCTTTTTTCGCACCAGATCATCCGATGGGCAAAATGTACAGTGCATGTTGCAGTGGGAGGTAACTTCGAGCATCAGCAGTCTTGCTTCTGTCATTTGATCACCTATATTTCAAATATTTCGGATCATCCGGGCACAGGAGGGAAAATTTCGCCACGAGCGGCCCACGTTCACTCAATAAAGAAGATCGACGAATCCACGGCGTGGCTTTAGCGCATAAAGGAAAATGTGGTCCAGCAGACTCTGCGTTTCATAGTGAAACGCACTCACTCCCAGGTGATCGCAAACCGCGCGAATGGCGATAGAAATGCTCCATTTGAAGCGGGCCTCTTGACTCAAGTACGTGCAACAGGAATGCGATGCTTTCGTCTATCGAAAAAGACGAAGAAAGAGTGAGTTTTGTATGGCTGCAAAAGCGCAACACGAGTACGCAGTGTACTTATTTCAGCAGGGTTACTATGCAGATGCGGTAACACAGCTCGATGAAGTTCTCCGCGCGGATGAGACCGGCGAGCGCTGGAGCGATTGGGCCACGGCGCAGTTCGCCATGAGCCATTTCCCCGAGGCAGAGCGAGGGTTTCGCCGTGCGCTGGAATTGAATCCGGAACTGGCGGACGCCGCCGTAAGCTTCGGCGCGATGCTAGCCAGCCTCTCCCGCTGGAAAGAAGCCATCGCTATGTTCGAGGGAGCTCTACCAAAATTGCAGCCGGAGTCGCGCGCCCCGGTCAGCGCCCTTGCGGAACAATGCCGCACGCAGCTGGAAATGGCGGCGCAAACCTCCGCGGGCGACTGAACGCGTAGCGCCCGCCTTCAGGCGGGCAATTTTGTGCGACAGAAGGATGCCCGCCTGAAGGCGGGCGCTACAGACCTTGCTCAGCGGGCGTCGAACCCGCCGCGTTAAAGCAGCGCGATCAAATCAATTTCAACGCGCACATCTTTCGGGAGGCGCGACACCTCTACCGTGGACCGCGCAGGCTTATGCGCCGTGAAATAGCGCGAGTAGACTTCGTTCATTGCCGCGAAATCGTTCATGTCGGACAGAAATACGGTGGTCTTCACAACATGCTGCAGGGACGATCCCGCCGCTTCCACAACGCCCTTCAGATTTTCCAGAACGCGTTCCGTCTGCACAGCCACGTCTCCCTCCACCACCAGCTGCGTCTTGGGATCGAGCGGAATTTGCCCCGAGAGAAACACGAAGCCATTGGCGCGAACGGCCTGCGAATAAGGACCAATGGCCTTGGGACCTCGATCGGTTGCCACGGTTTCAATCACGCAATCCTCCTGTTACTTCATCGCCCAATACATTGCGAATGACCTTCGGGTTTTGTAGCGCCGGCTCCCGCCGGCAGTTTTGAATGTTGCGACAATTGCCCAAACCGCCGGCGGGACGCTGGCGCCACAAAAACCTAACACTCAATAGTGAATTTTTGTTCCCTACTCCAGCTCCGCCTTGATCTCGCTCACCGGCTTGCCCTTCCAGAATTCCGCCAGATTTTCCATGGTGGTAAATGTTCGCGAGGCCATGCGATCGATATACAGCGTCCCGTTCAGATGATCGATCTCGTGCTGCAGGATCCGCGCGTACCAGCCCGATGCTTCAATCACTTTGCTCTCGCCGTTCTCATCAAGGCACGTAACGCGCACGACGCGCGCGCGTGGGACCAACGCCGAGAAACCGGAGACGCTCAGGCAGCCCTCAAAAAACT
>PMOP01000230.1:0-5697 GCA_003161495.1 Acidobacteriota bacterium
GGCGATGGAGATCTCTCCGCCGGCATTTCCGCCGCGGTCATCGGCACCGGGGTGCACGTGGTGATGGGCATCGGCGGGGCTCCCGAAGGCGTGCTGACCGCGGCCGCGCTGCGCTGCTTGAACGGAGAAATCCTGGCGCGCTTGGTGGTCGCCAAGCCCGAACATGAAGAGCGCCTCGCCAAGATGGGAATCCAGGACGGCAAACGCATCTATCGCACCGAGGACCTTGCGCCCGGCAAGAAAATTATTTTCGCGTGTACCGGCGTGACGGACGGAAACCTTCTGCGCGGCGTGCGATTCTTTGGCGAAGGCATTCGCACGCAGTCGCTCGTAGTCACCCTCGACGAACGCCAGGTGCGCTTCGTCGACACGGTGACCCTCGATAAGCGCCCTGACGTAAAAGTGCGTTTCGCGTAATATAATAAGAAGAATACTCCCCTGGTTTTTTGCGGAGGCTCGTGTGGGTTGCCGAACATTTGGCTGCTGCGCGGTGTTTCTTCTTGTCACCTTGTCGCCTTCCGCGAACCTCTTCGCACAGGGCGTGTGCGATCAGGGGAACGGCCCTCTTAACTCCGCGCAGCCTTCCGGGATCACGCCCGCTGAAATCATTCAAAAATTTTCCGCGAAAGAAGCCGTCTTCAAAACGGCGCGGGAACGCTACGGGTACACCCTGAACGTAACCGTGCAAACTCTGGACAATTACGGCCGAGTGGATGGGGAGTACCAGCAGATTTCGGAGGTCGCGCTGAATGACGCTGGAAAGCGCGTGGAAAGGACAACCTTCGCTCCGCAGAACACTCTGCGCAGATTGTCACTCTCGCAAGACGATCTCGACGACATCCACGACCGCCTGCCTTTTGCGCTCACCACCGAAGAATTGCCGTACTTTTCCGTTTCGTTTGCCGGACGGCAACACGTCGATCAGCTGGACACGTACGTGTTTGATGTGTCCCCCAAAAACGTGAAAAAAGAAAAGAAGCTCTTCGAGGGCCGCGTCTGGGTGGACGATCAGGACTTCATGATCGTGAAAACTTGCGGAAAACCCCGGGAAGATGAAAACGCCGGCTCCAAAAAGAAAAATGCCGTGGTCAATCTCGCGCCACTCTTTGTGACCTACCGGGAACAGTTTGAAGGCCAGTTCTGGTTTCCGACCTACTCGCGCGCCGATGAGCTGCTGCGTTTTCCCCAAAATTTTGTCCACGTGCGCGAAGTCGTAAAATTCTCCAACTACAAACCTCTTGCCGCGAAGTAAGCTTGTGCATGTTCCGCAGGGAGTGGCGCATGCTTTAGCTTGCGGGGTTTAGCGATTTCTCAGCCAAAACCCCGCAAGCTAAAGCATGCGCCACTTGGCGTAAACTATCATCATGACCGCTCTGCGCGAACTGCGGACTGCACGCCTGCTCCTTCGCTCCCTTGAGCTCGAAGACGTTCCCGCCCTGGTGCGTCTCGCCGGAGCAAACGAAATCGCCGCCACGACTCTGAATATTCCTCACCCCTACACGGACGGCGATGCCCGGACCTTCCTCTCCAAAACAAACGAGGATTTTCACGAGGGGCGCTCGGTCACTTTTGCCATTTCGATTTCGCCGGGCCGCGAACTCTGCGGCGCGGTCGGGCTGAACATCGCGGAAGCGCACAGGCGCGCGGAACTCGGCTACTGGATTGGCGTGCCATTTTGGGGGAAAGGATTTGCCACGGAGGCAGCAGGCGCGTTGGTCGCCTTCGGCTTTGAAACTCTGCGCCTGCACAGAATCTACGCGCATTATTTTTCCGGAAACACCGCGTCGCAGCGCGTGCTCGAAAAAATTGGGATGCGCCACGAGGGACGATACCGCCAGCACATTCAAAAATGGGGCCGGATAATTGACGTGGAGAATTACGGACTGCTGGCGGAAGAATTTCGAGCCGGCGAGCCCGCTCGCCGGAGCGATGCTTCTCGCGAAGGCGAGTGAAAACGTAACGGCGCGAACTCCCCGGAAAGAAAGAGTTCGCGCCGTTCTGTAGGGACGCTCGTTTTTTAGCCGACTACCGGTGGCCCATCGCTGCTGGGTGCATCCGACGCGTCAGTTGCTCCACTCGAGTCACCTGGGGCGGTGCTAAGGGACGCACCATCCCATTGCCGCTCGAGACGTGGTCGCTGATCGCGGCCAGACGCTTCAGAATCGATTGCCACTGTTCCCAGTCGAGCTGCCGTAGGAACGGCCGCAACCCCTGGATGAATGGATCTTCCAGGAGAGCTTCGCCGTTCGTTTCCGGGACGAAGAAGCGGTTCAAGCCGACGCCAAGCGCTTCGGAAATCTTCTCGAGCGTTCCGAGGCTGGGCGTCATCTGGCCGCTTTCGATCCGGGACAGGTACGATCGGGATACGCGCGAGCGCGCCTGGAGCTGGCTCTGCGTCATCCCGCGCGATTCGCGCAACTGCCGGATGCGTTGACCAATATTCTCCACCGTCTCGCGGTTCGGCCACTTCTCGAAGAGCTGCCGGTCATCGCCTGGAAGCTCCTGCGGCTCGGGAGGAGGAATTAGAAATTCCACCTTGGGCGGCAGCAAGCGCACGCAACGTCGGCAGTTCCCCGTGCGGGTGCGATACTGCACGAGCCCGCAGGTCTTGCAACGGATCACTTCGCGATCCAGGTCAATATCCACGGCAACCTTGTTTCCGTTTGTTGCGTTCATTGCATTCGTGCTGTTTTGTTCCGACACCGGGCACTCCTCGCAGACTATTCCGGCATGCGGATGAGAGGGACTTCGTACGTGGGGAAGGCAGCAGCTGGCGCGACCGACATCATGGGGGTATCCGCTTCCGGTGTCAAGTATTTTTTTCATACTCTGATAATTAAATCGGTAAACTGTGGAAATCCATTAGCCGCAATTTCGACTTTGGATCACGGAAGGGGGGTGCTTACCCAAGAACTTCAAATCTGATATCTAAAAGTATGCTAAAAATACCGGGCAGAACCCAATTAAACGCAGCGTTGCACGTTTTGGCCGCGGAGCCCTTCAAAAAGGGGGGGCCAATACATTCACGCGCGGCGTTCGCCGAAATAAAATCGCGAATTTCGCCTTCAAGACTGCGTTTCGTCTGTCACAGCGAGGCTGTTTACGACTTTGCGGACGCCTTCGACGGATTCAGCCGTCTTTTCCGCCAACATTTTTTCCGCTCGGGAAGCCACGTTGCCGCTCAGGGTGACCGTTCCGCTGTCCGCGCGAATTTGCACGGACTTCAGTGAAATGGCCTTCGTCGAATACAATTCAAACTCGACGCGATGCGCCAGTTTATCGTCCACGCTTTCCGGATTGGTATCCGCATTCGCGGCGCTCAGATTATCCGTCACGCCCAGCACCCCGGCAACTTGCCACGCGGTATGCTCGGCCTGATTCTTCTGCGCCGGTGTCTCTACCGTTCCGCTCAGGGTCACCATCCGATTTTTTACATCCGTTGAAATGTGTTTCTCGCGCAGATCGGCATTTTGAAACAGGTCCGCGCTGACCAGCGTTTTAATCTCCAGGTCCGCTACTCGCTCGCTGAGACCCTGGGTTTCAGGATTGCGCGCCGTCGAAGGATTGATGGCCAGATTGTTGTGCACTTCCTTGACGCTTGAAGTATCCAGCGCAATCGCGCCGGCCACGGCCTTGATTTGTTCCGTTGGCACCTGGCCATCCAGGGTAACTTCCGCGCGGCTGGTTTCGACTTTGATGTCAAAGGGAGATACGTTCTTGGAAAGCAGCAGCGCGGTTCTCACCCGGGAAGTTGTCGTCGCGTCTTGCGTCGATTCCTGCACGAAGTGGAATGCGTTCTGCACCGAGGCGTTTCTCGTAAAAATAAAATATGCGGCCCCTACTAAAACGATTACAAGGATCAGCGCGGTAAACAGCCTGCCAGATCCTCTTTGAGCAGTTTCGGAATTCATCACGACTTCTCCTCGTGCGCTCCATTTTTTCTTGCGCACTCCAAGTAGCATATAGGATAGAGGCAATGCGGCCGGGGGGCTGTACACATCAGAACACTTTTGAATATTGGCGAGACGTTTCTTTGGAAGTACTGAGCGCCAGCTATTTGCGCAAGTCCATGCGCAATCTGAGGTTAGGACCGGAATGACGCCATTCGGGGCGAATGCATCGCTTTTAATTATCGTCCCGGCAGGAAAGCAAAGGTTGCGGTATCCTTGCCGGTGAACATTTCGTGACTCGGGAGAAAGCCATGCCAAATAGAAATGACGCCTGGGCTCTGCTGTGCGAATACACGCAAAATGAAAGTTTGCGCAAACACGCGCTGGCGGTCGAGGCCTGTGTGCGCGCCTACGCGCGAAAGTCCGGCGCCGAGGAGGAACTCTGGGGCCTCACCGCCCTCTTGCACGACTTCGACTACGAACGCTGGCCCAACGATGCGCACAGCGCCACGGAAGAACATCCCGCGGGCGGATCGGCAATCCTGCGCGAGCGCGGTTACCCCGAAGAAATGATTCGCGCCATCGTTACGCACGCCGACTACTGCAATGTGCCGCGCGAGACTCTCCTCGAACACACTCTGTTCGCATGCGACGAACTCGCCGGCTTCCTCACCGCCTGCTCCCTCGTCAAGCCCGGGAAAAGCATCTTTGAAGTCGAGCCCGATTCGGTGAAACGTAAACTCAAGGACAAAGCCTTCGCGCGCGGCGTAAATCGCGACGATGTGCGCAAAGGCGCGGAAGAACTGGGCATCCCCATCGAAGAGCACGTCGCTTTCTGCATAGCCGCCATGCGCGAAGCCGCCGACACTCTAGGCTTGCGCGGAAACCACGCGGCCAGCGCCTCCTGAGTTTAAGTAGCGCGGGCTTCAGCCTGCGGGTTTTGAATATCTCTAGCTCAAAACCACAGGCTGAAGCGCGCGCCACTGCACATCACTCCCGTCTGCCGCTTTCGGCAACCCCCGGATCAGCGTTATTTTGAAGACAGGCGCAGCCCTGTTATCATTAAGCTCGCAAATAAAAACATGCAGATTTTTCCCATTACGCGGCGGAAGACGTACGGCGTCAAGGTCGGACCATTTCAAGTGGGCGGCGGCGCGCCGGTCGTCGTCCAGTCGATGACCAACACGGATACGGCGGACATTGCCGGGACCGTAAAGCAATGCAAGGAACTGGCCGACGCCGGCTCGGAGCTCGTGCGCATCACCGTGAACATGCCGGAATCGGCGGCAACGGTGGCGGAAATTGTGGCGCGGCTGCGCGATCTGGGATGCACGGCGCCCATCATCGGCGATTTTCATTACAACGGGCACGTCCTCTTGACAAAATATCCCGATTGCGCCCGGGCGCTCGACAAGTACCGCATCAATCCTGGCAACGTAGGCGCGGGCGCGCGGCGCGACGAGCAGTTCGCAACGATCTGCAAAGTGGCTGTCGACAACGGCAAACCGGTGCGCATCGGCGTCAACGGCGGCTCGCTCAATCAAGAGCTGGTAATGCGCAAAATGCAGGAGAATACCGACCGCGACCTGGGCCTCGACTCCGACGAAATCATCAACAACTGCATGGTGCAATCCGCCATCGAATCGACCGAACTCGCGCTGGAGTGCGGCCTGCGCCACGACCAGATCATCATTTCCTGCAAAGTTTCCAAGCCGCAAAATCTCATCAAGGTTTATCGCGATCTTTCCCGCAAGACCGAGCAGCCGCTGCACCTCGGCCTCACCGAAGCGGGCATGGGCACGAAAGG
>PMOP01000230.1:5719-8251 GCA_003161495.1 Acidobacteriota bacterium
GGCGGCGATCGCCGCGAGGAAGTTTACGCCGCGTGCGAACTGTTGCAGTCGCTCGGCCTGCGTTCCTTCGCGCCCAGCGTGACGGCCTGCCCCGGCTGCGGGCGCACCACCAGCACCACGTTCCAGGAACTTGCCGAGCGCATTCAGGATTACATTCGCGACAGCATGCCGCAGTGGAAGCAGCAATACGAAGGCGTCGAGGAGATGACCCTCGCCGTGATGGGCTGCATCGTCAACGGCCCCGGCGAATCCAAGGCCGCCAACATCGGCATCAGCCTTCCCGGAACCGGCGAAGAGCCCAGCTGCCCCGTCTACATCGACGGAAAAAAATCCGTCACGCTGCACGGGAATTACGACGAGCTTTCCGCAGCCTTCCGCAAATTGGTCGACGATTACATCCAGACGAAATATGCGCCTCGCTCCGCCGCGCCTGACTTCACGTCCACCGCCCAGCGGTGACTCAGCGGCAAAATTGCGATTCTGCGCACGCTATACCAAAGACCACAGCCACTACGCCCAGGCCTATCCCCACTCCAATTGCAACCTTTGCGCCCGTGGATAAACCGGGACCTTGAATCTTTTGAACGTCGGTGTAGGAGACAGGTGTTACCTGTCCAGTCTTGCTGCCGCTCACCTCGAAAGATGTTTCCTCAATCTTGCTGATGTAGCCTTTGACTGTAATTCCATTCCCTAGAGTCACCTTCACTTTCGATTTTTCTCCTGTCCCGCGTTTCTGCACTTGCGCTCTAATCTTCGCGACTTGCGGCGTTTCCGCCGTCTGGGCGCCGTATCCGGCACTGCTGAAAATCAGCAATGCAGCCAAGAGAATGGATAGAGTCCGCATGGGTTCTCCTCTGTCGAATCGCCAACGATGCGATCGGGGTCTATTTATTTTTGGGAATAATTCTAAAGCGGGCCTTAACTGCACGAGATCGTACGATGTAAATGTGTTTCTTCGCCACAATTTTCAATGAAGAGCGGCCGCAGGCGGTGAAGAAAACGGCGAAGGACTGAGAGGCGCTCAAACGATAGATTCCAGTTTGTAACTTTGGCGCGGGCAAAATGGGTGTAGACTTTAGTTGTCCCCGCCCGGGAGGACTTATGCGTACTTACAAGGTTCCACTGGCGGTTGCTTTTGTTGTGGCCTTCGCGCTGACTTCACTTGCTGCAGAGAAGCCTCGCCCCGCGAAACCCGATGAAAATCAGCCCCGGAAAGTCTGGACGAACGATGACATGGGTCAGCTGCGCTCGCGCGGCCTGATTTCCATCGCCGGCCAGGAAGCTGCGCCACAAGCAACGCAAGCGCCTGCCTCGCACTCGCAAGCCGAATCTACTTTTCCTGTTTACGCGTCGCGACTGGATGATCCGGAATGGTATGCCCAGAAGGCCGCCGATCTCCAAGCCGAATTAGATATGCGCGAAGAAGCCCTGCGGGAACAGCAAACAGCAATCGCGCTTGCGGCAGACCAGAGGATTACCGACCCGGGCGTCGCCATGGATAAAGGAAGCCCCGGCTTAACGCCCGCAGAAGGCGTCGCGAACCTTCAAGCGCAGGTGCAGGAAACCCAAAACCAACTCGATGCGTTGAGCGACCTTGCTCGGCAGCACGATATTGCTCCGGGAGTATTGCGTAGCTGAGGGTCTAAGTAGCACGGGCACTCTTGCCTGTGCGGTTTCGTAGGCTGTGCACAGACTACCAGTTTGCAATCGCCAAACCCGCACAGGCAAGAGTGCCTGTGCTACGTAATCCTTTCACCAAAATCGCCATGTGAATTTCGCGTAAGCGTCGCGCTTGATCAGCGATGAATTCACCACGGTCAATTCATCCATCGATTCCAGGTGATCGTTCTGAAGCAGGTTCTGCCCCACCAGGCTGATTTCCGCTCGTTCCGCAAATTTCCATTTCAGTTGTGTATCGATGCGCGTATAGGAAGCGACACCCTGAATCGGGAGCTCGCTGACAAAATAGGCGCTCGCATCCCACGATAAGCCATGCGATAGCTCCATGTGCGAGCGCAACTGCACCTGATGTTGCGGGCTCGCCCCCTGATTCTCCGTCACCGATGTCGTGTCCAGGCTCGATGGCGCGGTATGCAGATGCATTTCCAAAAACGCGTACCCTGGGCTCAACGTCCAGCGATCCGTCAGTTTCAGGTTGACGGAGATTTCAGCGCCTTCGGTTGTGCCGTGCATCAGGTTCCCAAACATCATGGGAATGACGAATCGAGCGGGAGCAGGCGTCGGCTCGAAGACCTCCGGCCCCGGTTCCACAGTTTGCAGATGGTCGTAGCGATTGAAGAACGTCGACAGATCGGCGGAAATGCGCGCGCTGGGCTGCGCCCGCAAGCCCACCTCATATGCCAGAACATGCTCGGAAATGAATTTCGGATTGCCAAATATGATCACTTCCACCGGCGTGCTCGATCCCGCGGGATCCGGGAATACCGCCAGGGACGCATCGACGCCGGTATCTCTTTGGGTCGGGCTGCGCTCCGCCCGCGATACCGCGGACCACAGCGTCATCCAGTTGGA
>PMOP01000189.1 GCA_003161495.1 Acidobacteriota bacterium
CCGGCGCGACGCGCAGATCGCCGGGATTTACGAAGCGCACGTATTCAGGGCTTTCCTTGAGCCATCGCGTGTACATGCGTTCGGGATTTGCAGAACGGTCCGCAAGATTTGGATCGCGAGGCTGCGGGTGAGCTTGCTGCTTTACCTTTTCGTATTCTGGCGAAGCGGATGCGACGCTCGAAGCAATTCGCGCGTCAGCATTTCCTCCGTGGCAATCCGTGCAGCCGAGGCGCAACGTTCCCGTCGCGTGCATGGTCGGCTCATCGGTTTGAGTATGGCAGGAAATGCATCCGGAGCTTTTGCGGTCCGCCTCCTCCTGCGACTGGGCCAGCAGGTTCGGGCCGGCTTTTTCGTCGTCGGCGCGCAGCAAAGGAGCGGGAATGCGTGCGGCCACCGCGGCGAGAAGCAAGCTCACAGCGAGAGCGGCCCACGGAGAAACACGTCCGAGCCGCGTAAGGATATTGCGATTTTTCAACAAGCGAGTCATTCAGCCTTTACAGATCGAACGGACTGATCCGAGCGATTCATTTTGCTTCAAAACTGGAAATGCACGTTTGCAAAAATTGAAAATTGTGTTGTGCCGGAATAGATGTCGCGAAAGCCTTGCCCCGGAAACAAAGCAGCGGCGCCGCCCGTGATCGAAATGTTTTCCGACAGCGGCGGACGGTACTGAAATCCGACGCTGGTGTCCAGACCGATCGTATTGTGAATGGGCGATTCAAAAAGCAGCAAGGCAATGGGCGCGGTGCGCTCGAAGCGCAGGTAATTCACATTCAGGAAACTTTTCAGCTTTGGCGTAAGATCGAAATTCGCGCCCGCGTTCACGAGAAAAATTCCCGGGTTCACGAAATTTGCCTGCCCTTCTTCCTTGCTGCTGCGCATGCTGGGCAGCAAGCTATCGCCCGGCGTGAGCGCTATTCCTGTGCCGGGCAGCCGAAGTTCTTCCCGGTCCCAGAAACTGAAAATTCCTCCCGCAAAGGAAGGGTCGTCGACAATGGTGTCAAACCCTGTCGCGCGGCCGCCGCGCGGATTTCCATCGCCGGAGGCATAGAACGCGGAAATTTTGTAGCGCACCCAATCTTTATCGACTGAAAGTTCAGCGGCGGCCATCTGCGCGTTGATGGTGACGGCACGCCCCGCGATGGGATTCAGGCTATCGGTTCCGAGCGCTTCATAAAACGCGTGGTTCACGTTGATAGGGCCGAAGTGCCCGTTTCCGGTCCAGCCCAGATAGGCGGCACGAATTTCGTGCGGCAGAAAAATTCCGACGGGCGCGGGCCGCACGAGAAAACCATTGTCGTCGTATTGGACGCTCGGATCGTCTTTATTGTAGTGAATGCTGAACTCCGTCGTGTAGCCCGGCTTGATGAAGTCCTGCATATATAAATTCGCGACGATGATTTGCTGGTGGCGCGGCTCGAATGTGTTCAGCCCGCTGTTCGTGTCTTTTTCAAGCATGCTGAAATAGGCGGCGTTGTATTCCCAGCGGTCCGAATGCAGATTTCCAAACACGCGCACGCCAGGCTGCTCATCGACAAAAAGAAATCCGCGGAAATCGCTGGAAAAATTCTGGATGCCCGCTCGCACGGAAAGGAAATCGTAATTCGAGCTCAAATCGTGAATTTTGTATTCTGCAAACGCTTCCTGAAGACCGGCATGCGCCTCGAGGCGCGATGTTCCGTCGCGCACGTCCACATTCACGATTCCAAGCTCGCGCACATCCAAATAATTCACGTTTACGGCAGGAGTCACCTGGATTCGCCAATCGACCGGGCGGAACGAAGTGTCCCCGTGAAACAGATTGAACGAAAAACGGAATGTCTCGCTCAGCGCGAATTCCTCGCCCCTGCCAAAAAAATCGCTGCTGCCCGGTTGCGCCGAGCTCAGATTGCTTGTCTGCGGGACGCGCCGCTCGTCGACGGAAGAGTCCGATGTCGCCGTGATGTTCAGGAAAGTCTTCTGGCCAAAAATCGGCTCATCGCCCTTCAGGCGATTGCGATTAAATGGATCCCACCAGTGGCTCGCTCGCACGTATGGATATTCTCCGCTCCGGCCGTAGCGATTCCACTCCGGCATCGCGATGTTCCAGCGGTCCGGGGTCGGGAGAAACACTTCCTGTGGCGGCGGCAGAATTTCCGCCGTGACGATCCCTTGTCCCGGCTCGGCGTCCGGGCGGCGGCGCAATTCGCGATACGGGGCAGCGGCAAGCGACGGTGGTGCGGATGGAGCTGGAGCACCGAGTTCGGGCATGCGCGGCAAACGGGAAGCGGGCGCAGCAGATGTTGCCGAGGGAGAAAGTGTCAGCTCGATGGTGACAACGTCGCCCGCATCGAACCGCATATCGTCGCGCGTGACACTCCCGAACCCGTCACTTTGCGCCAGCAATAAATAAGTTCCCGGCGTGAGATCGGTCCATCGGAACACGCCGTCAGCGTCGGTCGAAACGGTCCGTGTCATGCCCGTGGCGCGATTGGTGAGCGCTATTACGGCGCCGCCGATTCCGCGCCCGGTAGCATCTCGCACGATTCCTTGCAGGGCCGCTGTTTTGCGCGGAGATTGTCTTGGAATCCGCTGCTCGTCCTGCGTTGGATCCGAGGGAGCCGGGAACGCGCGTGACGGGAAATTTGTGGATAGGGTGGAGAAATAATGGCGTGGGATACGCGCGGATGCCGGCACGAAGGAGGATCCGGAAAAGCGGCGTGAACGCAAACGCTCCGCGGTTGTGCGCGAACGAGCGCGCTTCGTTGACACGGCTCTGGGGCGGCGATTCGCGGATCCGTGCTTTGCGGAAATATTTGCCGGCAAGGCAGCCGCAGCAGGCACCCACGCCAGCAGGAAGCCCAGGCAAAGCCTTCGGATTGGTTCGGATGCGCACAGCATCCAGATGTTTTCAGTTCTCCGGGCCGCGAGAGGTGCCAAGCCAGCCGGCGACTAGCTAACAACAATCTCCCGGTTGCGGCAAGAAGTTTTGG
>PMOP01000149.1 GCA_003161495.1 Acidobacteriota bacterium
GACAAGCCGGTTTCATCCAAGGACGGGGGATGCAGCAAATAGGACAAGGTCCGAATGTCCTGGCCCAGCTGGCGGACGAGTTCCTGGCTTTCCTGGACGGCGTTGCCGATATCCGCGTTTTGCTCAAGACGCTGGGTGATGGCGCTTAAATTCATTCCAAGTACCGTCACGATTTGGCCGGCGTTATCGTGAAGATCCCGCGCGATGCGCCGCCGTTCCTGGTCCTGGGATTGCAATAAACGCGTCGACAATTCTCGAAGTTGCTGTGACTGGTCGATGACTTCCGCATTTCGTTTTTCCAGCTCTCGCGTTCGGTCGCTAACCAGCGTCTCCAATTTTTCTGTTAACTTGCGCAGGCGCTCTTCGCTTTCGAGTAATGTTTTTTCGCTGTCTTTCTGTTTAGTAACGTCATTGTTCGTTTCGAGAATGCGCCTTCGTTCCCCAAGATGGTCTCGATCAAGTGCCCAACGGCTGAGGACTATTATTTGGCGTCCGTCTTTGCATTTATGAATGAGTTCGCCAGTCCAGTGATTGTCCCGATGCAGTTGTGTCTTGATGCGCTCCAACGGCTCCGGGAACTGGGTTTGAAATAGTTCGTGGGTCACTCGGCCCATTGCTTCCTCATGGCTATAGCCGTACAGGTCGGCTGCACTTTTGTTCCAATAGGTGACGCGATCGGCCTCATCCCGAACCATGATTGCATCATTGCTTAAGTCGAGCAGCAGCGCTCTTTCTGCCAATGTTTGCTCAACTAGTTTTCGTTCCGTGATATCCCGTGCGATTTTAGACGCTCCGACGATACGGCCGTCGTCATCCTTCAGTGGCGAAATAGTAAGGGAGATATCAACTCGGGTGCCGTCCTTGCGCACCCGCACGGTTTCGTAATGTTCAATGCGCTCGCCCCGCCGCAGTCGCTGAATAATGTCCGTTTCTTCCTCGCGCCTGCCCTCCGGAATGATTAATGTAATATGCTGGCCGACCGCTTCTTCCGCCAGATAACCGAATATCCGCTCCGCGCCTTTATTCCAACTCGTGATTACGCCATCGACAGTCTTGCTGATGATTGCATCATCCGAGGAATCTACGATGGCGGCCAATAAACGCGTCGCCCGAGCGGCCATCGGCAAAAGCTCAATCAAAGAGGTTTGATTGCCTGAATTGGGGAAGTAAGACGAAGAGATTGACCCGGGTTTCTTGGCGTCTTCCGCCAATTTTCGATCGATTGCGGGAATGTTTTCCCGTCCGTCTTGGGAGTCGAGGGACTGCATATCGCTCCTCTGCGGTCTTCTGTCTGGTATCAGTGTCAGTGATATCTTAGCATCTCTAGTTAGATCATTTAGGTGTTTACATGGATAAAATATTGGGGTCCATACAGCATTCGCTGTATTTCTGGTTTAAAGTGCTAAGGCCTATGTTCGCGGGAGCCATCCCGCAACGAATCCCTTAGTCGTGAAGGTGGAAGGCATGAAACCAATGATGTGGGCAGGAATTGTTTTAATCGTCCTTGGCGCGCTGGCCCTGACCTATCAAGGCATCAATTATACTCGTCAGAAAAATGTCGTTGACCTGGGATCGATACACGTTACCACCGAGACTCAGGAGCGAATTCCCGTTCCTCCGGCTCTCGGCGCATTGGCTTTGATTGGAGGAATCGCCTTGCTGGTCATCGGCGGGAGGAAAAAGTCATAGCGGAGGCATTGCGAGCGGTTTGAGCGAACCGTGCAATGAATATTGCTACTTTCCGGGTCGACGCTAGAGACACTTATTTGCGCGATTCGACCATTCCAGCTGCACTTCGAAATTCCCGTCCTTCTTGCTCTTCCAGGCGCAGATATCGCCGATCTCGCCGTTGGCGTCATCGTACCAACCATGCCCCGGAATCGGGTCGGTGATCGCCTCACAAAGCTCGTGCGAGGACGTTGAGGTCAGGGCATCCAGCTGTGCCAACGAGCCCAGGCATCCGCTGCAATCCGGAAAGGGCATTACCGCATATAAAATCCGGCTGCCGATGGCATCGTGATAGCCGCAGAATTGTTGGCAAGAGCTGCTCCCAGCTTGCGTCACGGTCGTGCCTGGAGAGACGAATACAAAGTACAGAGTGTTCGGAGAAGGCTGCGGAAACACAGTGTTGCTGGATATCTCTTTCTGCAGAAATTGCTGAATGGCCTGATCTGTCACGGAGGCGGAAAGCGCGGGTGTACCGAGAGTAATTGTTCCCGTTCGTTTTCCATGGCCTATGGACTGCCCTGTGACGCTGTACTCGCTCAATTGATCCAGCAAGGCGCTTGTGAGGATGAAATCGAAAAACTGGTTTAGCTGCGCTGGAATGCCCGTGTACGGATCTTGTTGCCACTTGCCGCCCCAGAATATTGTGAAGACTTCCACAGATGTGATGAGCGCGCCGCCTCGATAAACCAGCTTAGGGGCGGATGCTGGCGCGAGGGCCTGCGTTTCAGGTTTGTGAAGAGGAACAATTCGAACAGCGCCCTCTGCTGAAAAACGCGACGCCTTTCGCGATTGATTTTCTTTATTCATGAGCCTCTCACTTTCAAGTAGCTTTACATACTTGGGGGTCGAAATCTGCTGCGAGCTGTGAATCCTCCTCTCGCAATTGTATCAACCGAATATTCGTTGTGGAAGTCACCGCATAAGCTGTCGCGTTGCGTTCCTTGCCAAATTGGGTCAAATTGGTGTCCTATGCTGTAGGCGTCGGGTGCCGCTATAATTTTCAGTACGGTGGTGAAGCGAGCGCAGTTTGTATCGGACAAAAGATCGCGAAATCACTGGATCCGAAATCATTTCTTTTGAGTTTCAGGAGGATTAGGAATGTTGAAGCGCGCAATTTTAGTTGCGACAACTTTGAGCGGTTTGCTTTTTTCCTTATTTTTTCTCGTGCATGGTCCCGCGCCTGTTCTGGCGCAGGGCGCAGCGGCGCAGAATCATTCCCAAAGCGATGAGCAAATCAGCGGCCCCTACGACGTGGTAAAAAATTGGCCTAAGCCGCTGGCGACGTTGTGGCCCGCGGAAAAAGGCTGGACCTGGGGCGCGACGCAGGCGATTTTCGCGCAAAATCCAAATCGAATTTTTATTTCCATGCGCGGCGAATTGCCCATCATAAAACCCGGCGATTTCCTGAGCATTTATGACGAAGCCCAAAACGTCGAAGTGCCCGGCATCGGCGAAGATGGCCGCAGCATCTGGCTCACGATTCCCATGCCCGGCGTTCCGCCGCGAAACGCTTCGGTCGGCCCGATGTCCAGTCCGGGCGAGCCGCATGTGAAATTCAGGGCGCAGGAGGGCCGCGACTATCGCTGGCAGCACTTGATTTATATCGTGGATGGCCAGGGCAATCTCGTCGACGACTGGTCGCGCTGGGACAGTAAGTTCAAGCGCGTGCACAAAATTCTGATCAGCCCGTACGATCCGGAAAAACGCGTCTGGGTGGACGATGACGGCAAATGCGCGATTTTTATTTTCTCAAACGACGGCAAACAATTATTGCAAACCATCGGCGAGCCTGGCGTGTGCGGCGACGATGACAAACATTTCAA
>PMOP01000436.1 GCA_003161495.1 Acidobacteriota bacterium
GCGCAACTCTTGCGCAAGCTGCTGGAAGCCGAACCTGACAACCTGCGCATACAAATACGGCTGGCGGAACTGCACCTTACCCTGGGGCAGCAGAAAGAATCCGTGGAATTGTTTTACGCGGCCATGGAGAGGACTCTGAATCAAGGCGACCACGCCGAAGCCGTTCGCCTGGGCGACCGCATCTTGCAGCTGAATCCAGCGCATCAGGCGACATTTCTTTTGAAGGTGCGGGCCCTGACCGCGTCGGGTAAAGGTACGGAAGCGGGAAATCTTCTCGACACTCTTCCGGACCGCGACGCCGGCGGCGAAACGACGTCGATGTTGCTGGGGGTGTATCTGGACAGCGGGCAGGCGGTTAAGGCGGCCGCGCTCGCAGAAAAAGTATTTGAACGCGATCCAAAACAATTTGCCGTAGTGCATCGCGTAGCCGGGGCATTGCTGGAGGCCGGAGAATTGGATCGCGCGCAAGGCATGCTCGGGTCGATCCGCGGCACGATGATTGACTCCGGCGAGCACGAAGCGCTGGCCAAAACGCTGGCGCAACTCGCGGAACGCAAGCCGGGCGAAATCGAGCCGCTCGAGTGGCTCGTGGATCTTTACGGCCGGGCCAGCGATTCCTTCCGGCTGCCGGATGCGCTAGGCCAACTCGCGTTCGCCTATGAAGCTTCCGGGGATGATGCCCTGGCGATGGCCACTTACGAAAAATTGCTGGAACGAACCCCCGAGGACGAAACCGTCCGGCGCAAATTCATGGACTTGCGCGCGAAGGCAGGTCTGGAACCGCTTTCCGGAGAAATATCTCCAGTCGTGAAACTCACCTCTGCGCAGGAAGAAGCGCACATGCCCGCGGCTGCCGTGTCTTCCGAGCCGGCGCTGGAAGAAGAAACGCAGCGATACGTCACGCAGGCTTTGACCGATGTCGATCTGTTTTCCAGTTATGGGTTGACGCAAAAAGCGATCGATCTTCTGGAATCCGTTGTCGTGCGGGCTCCGCGCCACTCTCCTATTCTCGAGCGCCTGCTCGATCTTTCCGTGGGAGCGGGCAACGACCGCCGCACCGTGGAAATCGCCAAACTTCTCGAGGAAATTGCGGCAGAGCGAAACGACCGCGCGGGCACGGAGCGATTCGCGGAATTTCGGCGCCGCTACCAGCGCGCCGCAGGACTCGTCCCCGCCGAAGACCGGCCGGCCTCCGCCGCACCCGCGGCCGCCGCGCCTCCGGAATTTGCCGTTCCCGTGATTCAAGCGGAACTGGACGAACCCGAGGTGGAAGCTACGCCCGAAGCCACGCCGGAAGCCACGCCGGAAGCAGCGCCTCCGCAATCGTTAGACATGCCCATGCCGGTTGAATCCGTGGTCCACGAAGTGGATTTATCCGATGAATGGGCGGCATTGTCCGAGCAACTGGAAACCGCGATGCAGGAGGGGCCGGATCCTGTCGCTCCAAACGCTGCGCCTCCAGAGCCGGACGCTCAAGTTCCCGAACCGGTTGCGACTGCGAAAGAGCCGGAGCCAGTGCACGCCGAAGCGAAGGCCGAGACGCCGGCCGAAGTGCCGGACTTCGACCTCGAACTGCAGGCCGCCGAACCCGCCGAGGTGGTTGCCGAAAGCGAAACTCAGGCAGGGGACGCGCTGTTCGCGGACCTCGCCAAGGATATGGAATCCGTTACCTCTTCGCTTGGAATTACAGCTGAACCCGGGCGCGCCGGCGTGCAAAATTCCGCCACGACTTCCGAGAAAGCAGGCGCTCCGGCGGCTCACGCCGCGTCCGGAAACGGTAATTCCACGGTGGATGCGAATGGCCTTAGCGGTCCTCTGGGCGACCTGTTTGAAGTTTTCCGCTCAGAGCTCGGTGAAACCAAGGAAGACGAAGATCTCGAGACCCATTACAATCTGGGAATCGCCTACCGCGAAATGGGCTTGCTGGAAGAAGCCATCAGCGAATTCCAGAAAGTTGCCAGCTCCGCGGACAAGGGGCCCGCTTTCCGTTATGCCATGCAATGTAGTACGCTTCTCGGTCTGGCATTCATGGAGAAAGGGCAGCCGGCTATCGCCGCAATCTGGTATGAACGGGCCCTCAAGACGCCGGGACTGGATCAGGAATCGATTCTTGCATTGCGGTACGATTTGGGAGTCGCCCAGGAACTGGCTGGCGACGCGCCTGCCGCCTTCAACAGTTTTTCGCAGGTCTACGCAATGAACATCGATTATCGTGATGTGTCCGAGCGGATTGCCCTTCTCGGGAAGGCTCGCTAAACGCAGCCCGAATGAAATCTTTCCTGCACGTGTTGCTGACCCTCGATATTTTTCTGCTTGGAGTGCTGCTCCTGCTGGTTCCCTGGCTGGGATACTGGGATCACAATTTTTTTCTCGATAAATATCCCGGGCTGATTCCCATCCTCCTTCATCCCTCGATGCGCGGAGCGGTGACCGGCCTGGGAGGCCTGGATATTTTGCTCGCCGCAAACATGCTGCGGGGACGGACGGACTCCGTTGTCACCCGGACGTAAACCGATTTTCTGCTACGTGACCGACCGGCGCGCCCTGGAAGCCGCGCCCCTATCATCCGATTCTCCTCCGCGCGATCCCGTTCCGCTTCCCGGCCGCATGCTTCGGGATTCCATCCAGCGCGCGGCCGCGGCCGGCGCCGGTTGGATTCAAATTCGTGAGAAAGATCTTGATGCGGGCTCGCTTGTGAATCTGGCGCGTTTTGCCGTCGCGGAAACACGCGCGGGCTCCGCTCGCGTTTTGATCAATGACCGGCTGGATGTGGCGCTGGCCGCGAATGCCGCGGGGGTTCACCTCGGCGAAAAATCCGTGCCACTGAGTGCCGTCACTGAATGGCGGCGCTCCGCGGGCCGGCTGGATTTTCTGATTGGCGTTTCCTGCCATTCTCTGGAGGCTGCGCGCGAGGCTTGGCGGGGCGGAGCGGATTACATTTTTTTCGGGCCGGTGTTCGCGACGCCGTCCAAGGCGGCATTCGGCGCGCCGCAAGGAATCGAACGCCTGCGCGAGGTTTGTGTGTCGGTGGAAATTCCGGTGCTCGCGATCGGCGGAGTAAATTTGGACAATGCGCGCGCGTGCATTGCAGCTGGAGCCTCGGGGTTCGCGGCGATAAGATTATTTCAGGATGCGAAGGATGCGGCTGAGTTGGCTGAGGGCTTGCGGGGAATTTAGTAGGACGGGCTTCAG
>PMOP01000193.1 GCA_003161495.1 Acidobacteriota bacterium
AGGCCCGCACCATTCGCGTGCCCGTGCACATGATCGAAACGATCAACAAGCAGGTGCGAACCAGCCGTCAACTCGTGCAGGAGCTGGGACGCGAACCGCGCGCCGAAGAAATCGCGCACCGCCTGGGCGTGCCCGTCGAAAAGGTGCGCAAGACAAAGGAAATCGCGCAGCAGCCCATTTCGCTGGAAACTCCAATCGGCGAGGAAGAAGATTCGCACCTCGGCGAATTCATCGAGGACAAATCCTCGGTTTCACCGTCCGACGCGGCCATCAGCATCAGCCTGCAGGAACAGACCGAATCCTTGCTGAAGACGCTAACGCCGCGCGAAGAGCGCGTCATCAAGATGCGTTTTGGTTTGGAAGATGGATCTGAGCACACGCTGGAAGAAGTGGGACAGTCGTTCGCTGTGACCCGCGAACGCATTCGCCAGATCGAGGCGAAGGCGCTGCGCAAGTTGCGACACCCATCCAGGTGGAGGAACCTGCGCTCGTTCCTCGAAGACAGTCTCTGAGGAATTTGCTTTCGAGCCGGGACGCCGCAAGCGTTCCGGCTTTTTTATTTCCCGCTATTCCTTCCGCTTACTTCTTGACAGCCGGCTTCAGCGAAGTCCACGGCACGTTGCGCGTGATGTGCCCTTGCCCGTCCAAGGTCTTGAGATTTGCCGTCTGCATCAGCGAATTAATATCNNGCAACCTCAAACACACCCTCTTGCTGAGCCATGCTTACGTGATCGCCTCTTTTCGGCGCGATCACCTGAGTTCCGGTACTCATCTTGTCCTCCTAGTTGCGAGCTGATAGCTGGGCCGATTCCTAAAGGGGGGAACGACTGCAGCCATTCATACCCTGCTTTGCCCCGAATAGCCAGAATTTTCATTGTGCGGTTGCCCTGTTGTGCCCCGCGCGTCAAATCGAATAAAAATTGGATCGCAATTGGATGGTGATCGTTGTAGGGGCACGGCATTGCCGCGCCAGGACGCTGCGATCCGGCCATGCTGTACCGAGGCTCATAGGATTCAAATTAAATCTCAGCTCTTGTCAGAGATGCAAATTCGCCGCAAGCTCTGCCCCGGAGTCAGGAACATGTCTGAAAAACATTTAATCGAAGCCATCGCTCGAAAGTACATGGAAATGCCGCGCAAAAAGCGAATGGCGATCGTACGTACTCTCGCCGCCAGGTCCGCAGCGGACAAACGTTTCTCCCGACGGTATTTCCCAAAGCTATTCTTCGAGGCTTTCCCACCTATCAAAGCTGGCCCAATCTCCGCATCAGCCCGATCACGACGAACAACGTCTAAGCCGCCACGTAGCAGGTAACATTCTCACCCTTATACTCAGGTGGAAATTGGAATTCCACTGAGGATTCCGCTAGAATCGCTTAGAGAAAATCCTTGGCGGACTCCTCCCCCAAACCGCGCATAGTTGTTGGCTCCGACCACGCCGGATTTCGCGCGAAGGAAACGATTAAGAAATATCTGCAAAGCGCGGGTTACCAGGTCGAAGACGTGGGCACGGATTCGGAAGTGTCGGTGGATTATCCGGATTTCGGCAAGGCGGTTGGAGAGCGCGTGGCCGCTGGGGGCGATGTCCTCGGCATTGCGGTTTGCGGCACGGGTATCGGCATTTCCATCGCGGCAAATAAAGTGGAAGGGATTCGCGCTCCGCTGGCGCACGATTCTTTGACGGCGCGGCGGGCGCGCGAACACAATGACGCCAACGTGCTGGCGCTGGGCGGCAAGATCGTGGGCGAGGACGAAGCCATCGCCATCGTGCAGGAATTTCTGGCCGCGCAATTTGCCGGCGGGCGCCACCAGCGGCGCATCGACAAGATCAACGAAATGGATCGCGCCCGGACGGGCCAGACATGACATTGGCTCGGGAGTTACTCTTAGACCGAAGAACCCGCACGAAGTAGCAAGGTCTGGTTGTGTAGCGCTCGCCTTCAGGCGAGCATGTGCTTGCACCCAAACTGCCCGCCTTAAGGCGGACGCTACAAAAGCACATGAATTTAATTTCGTCGCCCAGGGCCCAAATCCCTCGCGTAGGCCGGGGCGTTCTTAGCTAAGACAAAGGCTGCCAAAAAATGGACACAAAAATTTCACAACACATGAACCGCCCGCTGAGCGAAGTCGATCCCGATATCGCCGATGTGCTGCGCGACGAAGGTCGCCGCCAGGGCACGGGCCTGGAACTGATCCCCTCGGAAAATTTTGTTTCCGAAGCGGTGCTGGAAGCCATGGGCTCGGTGCTCACAAATAAATATGCCGAGGGCTATCCCGGAAAACGCTACTACGGCGGCTGCGAATTCGTGGATCGCGCCGAGCAGTTGGCCATCGACCGCGCCAAAGCCCTGTTCGGCGCGGAGCATGCCAATGTGCAATCGCACTCGGGAACGCAAGCCAACGTTTCCGTGTACATGTCGGCGCTGCAGCCGGGCGATACTGTTCTGGGCATGAATCTGGCGCATGGCGGCCACCTGACACACGGCCATCCGCTCAATTTTTCCGGAAAGTTTTACAAATTTATTCCCTACGGCGTGAGCAAGGAAACCGAGACCATCGATTACGACGAACTGGGCCGCCTGGCACAGGAACACAAACCAAAAATGATTGTCGCGGGCGCCAGCGCCTATTCCCGCATCATCGATTTTCCGCGCATGGCAAAGATTGCCAAAGACGCAGGCGCGTTATTTTTTGTGGATATGGCGCATATCGCCGGCCTGGTTGCGGGTGGAATGCATCCGAATCCCGTGCCTCACGCCGATTACGTTTCCACCACCACGCACAAAACGCTGCGCGGGCCGCGCGGCGGCCTGGTGCTCTGCAAGGCGCAATACGCGAAAGAAATTGACCGCATCACCTTTCCGGGCACGCAGGGCGGCCCGCTGATGCACACCATCGCTGCAAAGGCCGTCTGCCTGAAGGAAGCAGCCGAGCCGGGGTTCCGCGAGTATGCAAAACAAATTGTAACCAACGCGCAAAAACTGGCCGCCGAAATCACCAAGGCAGGCTTCCGCATCGTCAGCGGCGGAACGGACAATCATCTCTTCCTGATCGATCTGTATTCGCGCGG
>PMOP01000503.1 GCA_003161495.1 Acidobacteriota bacterium
CGCCGTGCCCAGCCTTGAGCGCGCCGCTCAGCTTGGCCCAAAGAATTCCGAGGTTCACGACTGGCTCGGAAAAGCTTATGGGCGCAAGGCGGAGGAAAGTATTTTTTTGGGCGCCATGAGCTGGGCGCGAAAAGCGCACCGCGAGTTTGAGATTGCAGTCGAGCTGAATCCGCAGAATTTCGAGGCCCAGCGCGATCTGATTCGATACGAAATGAACGCACCCGGCGTGGTCTCCGGCGGCGACGAAAAGGCGCTGAATCATATCGAGGCGCTCGAGAAAATCGACCCGATTCAGGGGCAGCTTGCGCGCGGGGAATTCTTTGCCACCAAGAACAGGATGCCGGAAGCCGATGCGGTCTTCGGCAAACTTTTGGATTCGGACTCCATGCGCGCGGGCGTTTATTTTGAGGTGAGCGATTATTACCGCGACCGCTCCAACGCGGAAAAAATGGCCCTGGCCATCGACAAGGCAGGACGCATCGATCCAGATGACCGGCGGTTGAAATTTTACAAAGGGGTCCTGCTTGTCATGCAGGGAAAAAATCCCAACGAAGCGGAAACGTTGTTGAGATCGTATATGTCCATGGTTCCGGACAATTCCGACGTGCCGCCACATTCGGCCGTGCGGGAATGGCTGGGCAAACTCTATGAATCGCAGGGACGATTTTCCGAAGCGGCCAAGGAATATACAATTTCGCTTTCTCTCGACCCGCACAACAAAACTGTGGAAGAAGAAATGAAAAGGGTGCAGAAGAAGTGAAGCAAGACCGATGCGGCGCAAGAACTTGATTGCGGCAAGTTTGAAATAGTCCACGAGAAACTTCATGATGCCAAGCAATCAGACGTGGATGGTCGCGCTGGACGCCCTTTGGGCCAATAAAGTCCGCGCGTTCTTAACCACGCTGGGAGTGGTCATCGGCAGCGCCTGCATCGTTCTTGTGGTGACCGTGGCGCTCAGCGGGCGGCGCTACGTCATTCAGCAAATCGAAGGCGTCGGTTCCAACCTGGTCTATGCGCGGCTGGACATCGACCCGAACAAGCCGATCATGCTGCAGGACGAATTGTCCATTGATGACATGAATGCGGCGAAGGCGGGGATTCCGGGAGTGGTGACCGTGGCAGGAACGCGCGGCGATCCGGCCACGGTGAATGTGGGATCCGTTGAGCGCAACGTGAATCTGGTGGGCGTCACGGAAGGATTTCAGCAGATTCGCAATTTGCTGATTCTGCAAGGGCGGTTTCTGGACGCCGACGATATTTCCGCGCGAAGCCGCGTCTGCCTGATTACCACGCAGCTCGCTAATTTTGCATTTCCGTTTGCGGACCCGATCGGGCACAGTTTGCGCGTTGGCGAACTCAGTTTTACAGTCATCGGAGTCTTTAAGGAGCGCGTCGAAACCTTCGGGCTTTCGGAAATTCAGGATTACTCGGTCCTCGTTCCGTTTCCGCTGATGAAATATTATCTCGGAGATTCCTCCCTGGAAATGCTGTACGTGCAGGCCAGCACTCCCGAGGGCGTGATCCCCGTGACGCGCCAATTGGAAGCGTTGTTGACCAGCCGCCATCCAACGCGCGCGCGCTATTCGGTGCAGAATCTCAGTTCTATTCTGGAAGCGGCGCGACGAATCGCGCTGGCGCTCACCATTGTTCTGCTCCTGATCGGATTCATCGCGCTGCTGGTCAGTGGTATAGGAATCATGAATATCATGCTCGTGACCGTTCAGGAGCGCACACGGGAAATTGGAATTCGGAAGGCGATTGGAGCAAGGCACCAGGAAATTTTGTATCAGTTTTTGCTGGAAGCCTTCATGATCAGCGGATTCGGCTCGGTGCTGGGAATCCTGATCGCGGTCGCCATTCCCCTGATCGCCCGGCCGTGGCTTCCGCCGTACATCAGCGTTCCCGTGCCATGGGAATCGGTCGTGTTGGCGTTTCTCGTATCATGTTCTGTGGGCGTATTTTTCGGGTATTTGCCCGCGGAGCGCGCGGCGCAACTGCAGCCGACCGAATCGCTGCGGTACGAATAGCCGCGGCACGATGCGATTCGCCCGCCAACAAATAAGCAACGTTGGCTTCATTACGGCATCGAAGAATGTAGGCGCGAGGCCGATGGAAAGCAGGCGCGAAAAGATGGAGAGGCAAAATTGCGGCGGGAAAGTGGAGCGGGTTTGGACGGCAGTCGTTTGCGCAGCGACTTCCGCGATTTTCATTTTGGCAGGGGCCGGGCCAAGTTGCGCACAGAACACGGAGTTTGCGCGCAAGCTGACGCTGAAGGAAGCCGTAGGCCTGGCCGTGGCCAACAGCCGCGATCTCGCACTGTCACGCCTGCAGTTTGGCGTGATGCAGCGCCAGATTGGAGTAGCGCGATCCGCATTTCTTCCCAACATTTATACCGGGACGGGCATTGCGTATACCAGCGGCTTTCCGCTTCTGGAGGGAGGAGGCGCGCCCGCCATTTTTTCGCTTTCCTATAACCAGCAGATTTTCAATCCGCCGATGAAAGGGGAACAGCACGCAGCGGAACAGAGAGCTGAAGAGCAACGGCTCTCGATGGACGATGTGCGCGACGCGGTAATGTCCCGCGCGGCGCTCGATTATCTGGAGCTCGCGAAAGTGCGCCACGCGCTGGAGCTCATGCACAGCGAACGGATGAGCGCCGGCCGAATTCTCGACGCGACCCGGGATCGCGCGGACACCGGACGCGAGCTTCCCATCGAAGTGATCCGGGCGCAACTGACCACGGCGCGAATCGAGCAGCGAATCGCGCAAATGGAAGACCGCGACGATTTTCTCTCCGGGGAGCTGCGCGACATGATGGGATTTCCGCCGGACGAGATGATCGAGGTCACCACAGAGGAAATTCCCGGAGCGGGAGCGGAAATCTCCAAAGACGTAGTGTCGGAGGCCATGGCCAACAACGTGGAATTGAAACAGGCGCAAACCGAATTACGCGCGCGCGAATTCAAACTGATTGGCGAAAAGGGGGGCCGCTGGCCGTCGTTCGCCCTGATCGGCCAGTATAACGTGTTGAGCAAGATCAATAATTACACCGATTTTTTTGACAAGTTCTCGCGCAATAATTTCGTTTTTGGAGTCCAGGTGCAAATCCCGATTTTTGCTTCGCGCACTTCTTCCGCCGTCGCCTTTGCCCAGGCGGATTTTAATGCAGGCAGCCTGGCGCTGGAAAAAAAGCGCAGTGAACTCTCTCTGGACGTTCGCCGCAAGGCCCGGTTGGTGAGGGAGGCGGAACTTGGCGGGGAAGTTTCGCGGCTGGAATTGCAGCTCGCGCAGGAGAATGTACGCGTTTTACAAGCGACGTTTGACGAGGGCCGCGGCAGCTTGAAAGACCTGGAAGCCGCGCACATCGAGGAAAATGACAAGTGGCTGGCGTTTCTCGATGCCAATTACGCGAGGCAGCAGGCGCAGCTGGAGCTTTTACGCACCACAGGCCAATTGGCGCAGGTGCTGCAGTAGCACAGGCACTCTTGCCTGCGCGGGTTTTCGTGAATGCTGCAAAGCGTGTGATGGGCTGAAAGTGGCGAAAACCGCACAGGCAAGAGTGCCTGTGCTACTTCCTCGGTCCTCGCAGATTAGCAGAATTGAACAACACAACCTTTCGAGTTTTGTTCCGG
>PMOP01000443.1 GCA_003161495.1 Acidobacteriota bacterium
CCGCCCTTGGCCGTGCCGTCCAGCTTGGTCAGCACGATGCCGGTGACGCCGGCGGTGGCGGTGAATTCGCGCGCCTGGGAAAGGCCGTTCTGTCCGGTCGTCGCGTCCATCACGAGTAGCACTTCGTGCGGCGCGCCGGGAATTATTTTTGTGGCCGTGCGTTTCATTTTGTCCAGCTCGGCCATCAGGTTTAATTTTGTGTGCAGGCGCCCCGCGGTATCCACGATGACGACGTCGGCGTTTCGCGCGCGCGCCGAAGACAGCGCGTCATAAACGACGGCCGCAGGATCGCCTCCGGATTTTGTCTTTACGATTTCCGAGCCGGTGCGCGTGGCCCACACGCCGAGCTGCTCGATCGCGGCGGCGCGAAACGTGTCGCCCGCGGCGAGAACCACGTTTTTGCCGCTCTGGCGAAGCCGATGCGCGAGCTTGCCAATCGTCGTCGTTTTCCCCGTGCCGTTTACTCCGACGACAAAGATGACGCGAGGACGCGGCTCCTGCGCGCCCGCCGACGTTCCATTCGGCGATGGCACCGTGCGCAGGGCATACAGCAACTGGTTTTTCAGTTCCGTCTTCAGGTCCGCCGCGCTGCTGAGGGCGTGCCGCTCAAGCTTCTGGCGCACGGCTTCGAGAATCTGGTTCGTCGTCCGAGGCCCAAGATCGGCGGCGAGCAACGCGTTCTCCAGTTTGGTGAGCAGTTCGGGATCGATTTTCTTTTCGCCGGAGATCAGGTCTTCAACCCTGGCGGTAATCTGCGTGCGGGTCTTCGAGATCGACTGCTTCAGCCGGTCGAGCAGCGATCCGCCTTCTTTGGGCTTCTTGCGTTCGTCATCCTTGCTGAAAATAGAAAACATAGGTGTTTCGCGGCAATGCGCGGCGAAGGCTGTATTCTAGCAGAAGAAAACATTCTCACGGGGTACGTCAGCGATGCCAAATTCAGCGAGGGTAATACGCTTTTGGTGCGGAGGGCCTGCCCGACATTGCCGGACCGGAGTGCGGGCAGTTTGTGGAAATAAGGCGACGTTTCATTTAGAAAATTATGAGTGCGGGCGAGAGAAATAGGCCGGCTGTCCGTGACCCACCGGCCCAAATGCTTCGCCACTGAGACAAACCTCCATGTCGTTGTCGGGATTCCGCTGTGCGCGGAATTCCCACCAGGGGGAATATCACTTCTCAATTTCAGGCTGAACTAGGCTGCCCGTGCCAACTTACGGAGCCGGGGTGCAAAGACTCCAATGCCAGCCAGCCCGATCAACAAGAGCGAAAGGGATCCTGGTTCCGGGACGGAAGTGGGAGATGCCGGCGTTCCGCTATTCTTATGCGCCCAGTCGCGGTCTCCATCTCTATCCCTGGCTCCCTCTTTTCCGGAATACAAAATGTGCATGTAAAGTGTCGAGGAAGACTTTAACTCCCGGAAAGCAAGCTTTTCGGAGTGAGTGGAATCCTTCGCATATTTAAAGTCCGGCATCCGATCCGCCAGGACCGGCGTCGACGCCATCAGAACTAATCCGCAAATCAGTGATGTAAGCCTAAAGTTCATGATTTTTCTCCCAGGTCTTTAATGAAGAGCTTTTCGCTCCTGCCAAATAGTAATGGGCACCGATAAGGACGTCTGTGCAATGTTGCACACTCAGTGCTTTCCCGTTTCAACGTGGGCGCGGAGATGAACCGATAAAGTCCGTGCGCATCCGGCCCCGGGGGCCGCAAGATCCGCCAAAAGAGCAGCGCCGCAATGGAAAACTTTTTCGGCCTCTTTCCTTCCCGGATGAGGGGCGCTATACTCGCCGGCGTTTATGCTGTTAGCGGCAGGGACAAAGTTTGGACCGTATGAAATTCGATCGCCCATCGGTGCGGGAGGAATGGGCGAAGTTTACCGTGCCGTAGATTCTCGCCTGGGGCGCGAAGTCGCTCTCAAAGTTCTTCCCGTTAATTTCGCTCGCGACGGCGATCGCCTTCAGCGTTTTGAATTGGAAGCCCGCGCGGTTGCCGCGCTCAATCACCCGAATATCCTCGCCGTATTCGACGTCGGCCAGCAAGACGGGTCGCCGTTTTTAATTTCCGAATTTCTGGAAGGGGAAAGTCTGCGCGCGGTGTTGGACCGCGGTCCTTTGCCGCAGCGCAAAGCGGTCGAGTACGGAGTCCAGATCGCCCAGGGCATGGCCGCGGCGCATGAAAAAGGCATCATTCATCGTGATTTGAAACCCGAAAATATTTTTATAACCAAGGACGGACGAGTCAAGATCCTGGATTTTGGCCTTGCGAAACTCGTGCAATCCTCGCCGGAAGATGCGGATGGCGCCACTCTCGCGGCGCTCGGAACACTGGCTGGCGTTGTGCTGGGCACGCCGGGATACATGGCACCGGAACAAGTGCGCGGCCTGGCGGCCGATGCGCGGACGGATATATTCTCGTTTGGCGCCGTGCTCTACGAAATGTTGTCGGGACAGAGAGCGTTCCACCGCGACACTCCGGCGGAAACCATGACCGCGATCCTGAAGGAGGATCCCCCCGAAGTCTCCGATGCGATGCATCCTGTTTCTCCCGCGCTCGATCGGATGCTGCGCCGATGCCTCGAAAAGAGTCCCGACCAACGCTTCCAGTCCGCGCGCGATCTCTCCTTCGCCCTGGGAGCCCTCTCCGGAACCGATTCCAGCGGCTTTTCGCGCGCGAGCGATGCCGCCGCGCCGCGAAAATTTTCATGGCGACTCTGGCTGCCCGTGGCGTTGGCATTGCTTGCTGTTTCCGCTGTGACGTGGTTCGTTGCGCGCATCCCGGCTGCTTCAACCGGGCGCACGGAGTTCGCTATTCCAATCCCCGGCGAGGTCAGCCACATGGCGATTTCGTCCGATGGCCGCATGCTGGCGTTCGTATCGCCCGATGAAAAAACCGGTATGCCCATGCTCTCTGTCCAACGCGTCGGCGCACCCGGTGCCACGGAGTTACCTGGAACGGAGGGCGCGAGCTATCCATTTTGGTCCCCCGACAACGCCTCCGTGGCGTTTTTCGCCAACAGCAAGCTTCAACGGATTCCCGTTTCCGGAGGGTCGGCCCAGACCCTGGCCCATGTGAACAATGCGCGCGGGGGAAGCTGGGGGTCGAAGAACGTGATCCTCTATTCGCCGGATCCAGGAGGGCCGATTTGGAGAGTGAATGCCGATGGAAGCCACTCCGCTCCGCTCACAAATAATCTTCTCGGAAAGGCGGACTCGAACCGCTGGCCATTGTTCCTGCCGGATGGAGAACACTTTTTGTATCTGGAGGGATACTTCGGCACCTCAGCGAAAAACGCCGAGTCTGCAATCTATATGACTTCGCTTGATGCCAAGGAAAAAACACTCGTAGTTCATGCCCGCTCGAATGCCGGATACGCTCCGGGTTACGTTTTCTACGCGGACGAACAAGCGGCCCTCCGAGCGCTCCCCTTTAATGCGGCGAATGGAACCGTTCAGGGAGAGGCGCAAGTGATTGTGGACGCGGTCGGCTATCAGCCTTCTGTGTATTGGGGAGCATTTGTAGTCGCGCAGAATGGAACAGCGATTTACAGCAAGACCGCGGCGGCCGCGCAATCCAGGTTGACCTGGTACGGCCGATCCGGGAATGTGTTGAATCGAACGGGCGGGCCGGGAGTCCAAGCGAACCCAGCTCTATCTCCCGATGGCAGCCGCGCCACCGTGGACATCACGGACCTGAAAGCCAATAACCTCGACGTTTGGATCGAGGATTTGAACAAGGGCACGAACACTCGTTTTACGTTTGATCCCGCCGAAGAAACAACCGCCGTGTGGTCTCGCGACGGCAAAACCATTGCTTACCGTTCCGTGGCGAACGGAGCGGGCGTCAGCTTGAAAGACGCGGACGGCCTGAAACCCGAGAGGGTTCTGTTTAAATCGGGGCAACCGATCAAGGGAGTGGGAGGCGCGAGCAAAGTAGAAACGGTGGACACCTTCGATATGATTCCCAATTCCTGGTCGCCCGACGATCAGCAGATCCTCTGCGCCTTGCAAACGGCTACCCAAAATTCGCGATCGTTCCTGGTATTGATCCCTATCGCCGGCGGGACGCCGACGCAATTTCTTGCGGGGGATGCCAGCCAAAGCAACGGGCAGATTTCCGCGGACGGCAAGTGGGTGGCCTACGCCTCGAATGAATCGGGCGAGTGGGAAATTTACGTGACGACGTTTCCAGCGGCAGCAGGGAAATGGCAGGTTTCTCGTGGCGGCGGAACGGAACCGCGTTGGCGCGGCGATGGCAAGGAAATATTCTATCTGGGGCCGACGGGGATGCTCATGGCCGTTCCCGTCGATTCGGGCGGAACGTTTTCGTCCGGCGAGCCCACCCCCCTGTTTCAAGTTCGCGGGCGCGCTCCGATTTCATCGACCGACCTGTTTACTTACGACGTAACCAAAGACGGCCAGCGCTTCCTCGTGAATGAATACCTCAAGCCGGATCATGTGACGCCGTTAACGATCGTGCAGCAGCTACTCTCCGAACTTCCAAAATAACCTCGTCATCGATCCTGCCAATATGTGCTGTCTTCCGCCTGCAAGAATTTCAATCGCCGCAGCGCGAAACGGATGCGTTTGTTGTATGATGGCGCCAATCGGCTTGGTTCTGGGGCTATGCCAGCCCTGTTTGAAATTCACTTTTTCAGGGGTGCGAAATGAATTCAGG
>PMOP01000050.1 GCA_003161495.1 Acidobacteriota bacterium
AAAGACGGCCTCATTGACGATCCACGGAAATGCAAGTTTGATCCCGCTGTGCTTCTCTGTGAGAAAGATGACTCCCCGAGTTGCCTGACGAGCAAGCAAGTGGAAGCGTTGAAGAACATCTATGCGGGTGCGCCTCCCCTGAAAGGCAAACCGATTTTTCCGGGAAAAATGCCGGGCGGCGAAAGAGGCTGGGGGACGTATATGCCGACCGCCTCGAAGAATATCAGTTACAACCTGTCCGTGGGTTTCTTCAAATATATGGTGTATGAAGATCCTAACTGGGATTACACCACGTGGGACTTTGCCAAAGGAGTGCCCTATACGGAGGAAAAGCTGGCCCGCATTCTGGACGCGGTTGATCCTGACTTGAAAGCATTTCGCGCGCACGACGGCAAATTGCTGCTTTATCAAGGATGGTCGGATCCGGCGGTTGCTCCTCTGAACGCGATCAATTATTACAAGAGCGTTGTGGCTACCCTCACGAAGACGGATGAGCAAACCTTTGAACCTGAGACCGATATCTTTTACCGAAGCAATGCGAAGGTGGAAGATGGAGTTCGACTCTTCATGGTGCCGGGGATGAGCCATTGCGGGGGCGGCCCCGGCCCGAACAAGTTCGACGCGTTCGGCCCGCTAGTAACTTGGGTCGAGCACAAACAAGCGCCGGAAAGAATTATTGCGTCACACTCGACGGGCGAGACAGTGGACCGTACGCGGCCTCTGTGCCCATACCCGATGACGGCGCAATATAGCGGCCAAGGCAGCATCGACGACGCTGCAAACTTTGTCTGCAGGATGCCGAATAATAATTAAGTTGCTGCGCGTATTTCTCTACGGGTCCTGATTTCCCGCAAATCTTGTTGTGCGCGATTGTTCCAGCGTTCTACCACTTAAATTTCAAACCAAGTTGTATGTCGCGCGGGCCGCCAGAGCCGAGCACCGGATTTGAAGCCAAGGTATCGGCAGTGAGGCACCCGCACGCAAACCCAGCGCCGGCCGATGGGTCGTTATTGGAGCGACCGCCCGCGCCGTACGGATTGGCAAACGTAACGTGATTGAAAATATTGAAGACCTCGACGCGGAACTGGGCGGTGAGCCGTTCCTTGAGGACGACTTCCTTGGTTAACGACATGTCCAGGTTCCTGTAGCCGGCGTCACGGAAGATATTGCGTCCCGCGTCGCCAATGGTTCCGAAAGCAGGAGGTACAAGGACGGATTTCCCATTGGGTGAGACATAGCAGCCTGTATTAACGAGAGCAGCATAAGCAAGAGTATTTCCCGCTCCTCCCACGGCGCTTATGCAACTAGCCGGCAGGTTGGAGCCCGAGAAATATGGAAGTCCGCCAGTGCCTCCTGCGAAGACGTCACCGTTAAATGTGGTGAAACCATGAACCTCTTTGAAGTCCGCAGGATTCCCCACGAAGTTCCACTGTTCAAGCTGCCCAATACCGAAAGGCAAGTGAACCTCGCCAGTTCCCGTAAAATCGTTGCTACCGTCTTGTGCCCACCAAGGTAAGCCGGATTCCAGGACTACGACGCCGTTGAGGGACCATCCTTCCAGCATTTGACCATAACCTTTCCTTCCGGGGATGGCATAGGTGGCTGAAAAAGTCCCGCGATGTCTCATGTCCGTATCGCTGCTGGCGTAGAGCGAGTTGGGATTCCCGGAGAGAGGCACATACAGGACTCCCCAGTTGTCTGAGGCATTATCGAGAGAATGGGAGTACGTGTAACCAGCTGTGAAGGAAAGGCCGTGAGATGCTCTCTGGGTGAGAGTTATTTGCAGGGCGTTGTAATTGGATCTATCGGCATTGGAGAAAAACGGGATGTATTTTAGGTACGGAAACTTGCTGGCATATGGTCGAGCTGCCGCCTCTGCCACAGGATCAGGTGAGCAGTTATCATATATCCCCCCATCCCCTAAGTTCGCAAGGCAGGCAGCTTGCGCGGCCGGAGTCCAGCCCGAGCCTATGGGCGGCGCGTTGAGGTCCGTCACACCGATCATTTTCGATCCGTGATCGCCGACGTAAGCAACCTCGATGGACATATTAGATGTTAAGGCCCGCTGAATTCCCACCGTCCAAAGCGTAACGTAAGGAATGCGTAGATTTGGATCCACACCGACCACGGTGCAGGGCTGCGGAAGAATGACCTGTGTCGAGGGTAGCGTGACTGGGTTGCCGTCGCCGCAGGCCGGCGTAGGCTGGTAAAGAGGCTGGTTAGGCCCGTTATTAATCCAGTCAAATGCAACTTGACCGGAGAGTGCGGTGCCTTTAAGTGCCGAGCCTGTGAAGATAGTGTCGGAGACATTGATCGTGCCGGGGCTTGTAATTTGACTGCCGTTTACATAAAGATTTACACCGGTCGGAACGGAACGCAGCCCCAGGAAGTTCGCCAGGTTATTCAGCACATCGTTGCTAAGTTGCTCATACACGAGACTTCCGCCGGCGCGCAAAACGGTTTTGCCGTTTCCAAAAATGTCCCAGGCGACACCAAAGCGCGGCGAGAAATTCCTGTGATCGCCGGCGTATGGACTACTGATTCCGTGGCCTACCTGTACCAGCCCCGTGGCAGAGTTCGGATCGAAATTGCCCAGCAAATTGTTAGCTTCCGTCGGCACCGTGTCTATTTCGTAGCGGAGTCCCAGGTTAACGGTGACGCGCGGCGTAACGCGCCAATCATCCTGTACAAACAGGGCATATCCCTGGCTTTTCATGTCGCGCTGAAGATTGCCGGACAGGAAGTTCGCGGAAGAGGGGATTCCTTCAAAGAATTGCGTCAGATTCGCGAATTTTATCGGACCCTTGGCGTTCGCCGACACGTTCGAAGGATTGTCCATCACCAGAACTTCTCCGCCGAATTTGAACGCGTGGTTACCATGCAAATAGGAAACGTGGTCCAGGATCTGCACAGTGGAGTCCGGGCCGACATACTTAGGCCAACCGGCGCCCAAAAGGAATGTGCCAAAACTCTGAATAGTGATTTGGGGGAGACCAAAATAGGCAGGATCCGTCTGGCCGGTATAAATATGGTACGTACTCCCGTTGAAGGTGTAATTTGCAGGATCATTCGTATAGTCGTTGCTTAGAAAAGCCTGGTAATAGCGCGAGTAGCCCAATCGCGCTTCATTGACCCAGTTCGAACGCGGCGTCCAGGTCCAGCTTCCCGCGCCAACTTGTGTCTTCGCATTCTGGATAGTCAATGAGGTGGGCACAACCTGTTGCGGAGGATTATCCACAAGAAGTCCATTTCCCAATCCGTTGAAGTAGAAGCCATTTATCGTGTTTTTGTCGCTGATATGATAGTCGATCTTGACCAGACCGCCGTCCACCTGGTTGTGACTGTCGATGTCCGTGGCCTCGGTAATACCAGGCCCGCCATTCAAGGGAAATAATCCCTGGAAACCGTTTGCGGGCTGCCCGGAAATAGGGGTGCAGGTGGTTGGGCTGAGCCCCGCGATTTGCGCACTCAGAGGGGCCACGCCTAATGCCTGGGCCGCGATGCAGGCATCGACGAGACTGTGAGCTGCATCCCCACCGAGCGTGCCTGACACGGGAATGCTGTGTTCCGCCGGGTTGCCCACGGAGTAGCGCTGATCCTCAAAACTAAAAAAGTAAAACAGCTTGTCTTTTTTGATGTGACCACCCAATGTGGCGCCGAACTGCTCCAGAGCGGTGTCCACCTTCGGCCCGGCACTCTCGGGGTTAAAGTAGTCTCGCGCATCGAAGGCGGAACTGCGGCCATACGCGTAGGCCGTGCCGTGCAATGTGTTAGTGCCTGCCTTGATGCCTACGTTGACTACCGCGCCGGGTTTCCAACCGTACTCCGCCGGGGGATTTACCTCCGTTTTGAATTCATCCACCGCATCGATCGGCAGAAGAGTTTCCGCGTCGCCTCCCACTCCGCCGGCGTTCATGGCGGGCTGCGCCGCCCACGGATCGTCGGTATTGACGCCGTCCACGAGGTAAACATTGTCGTGGTAACGCATCCCGTTAGTGCTCTGCGTGAACGCACCGCCGCCGGGATAAATCATCACGCCGGGACGAAGCTGCAGCAGGTTCGTAAAGTTACGGCCATTCATGGGCAAACTATCGATGATCTCGCTTTGTAGCGTTCCGCCCAATTCCGCATTCGTGGTTTCTATCAAGGGGATTGACTCTGTCACAGTGATCGTCTGCGACACTTCGCCGGGCTGGAGTTGAATGTCGACGCGAAGATCCTGATCGACCTCCAGAATGATGTTCTGACGTTCGCTGGCTTTGAAACCCTTGGCTTCGACGCGGACCTTATAGGTTCCTGGAGTCAAGTTCGGGGCGTTGTACTCGCCGGCCTGGTTCGAGGTCAATGTCCGCGTCGTGCCCCTTTGCGTGTCGACGACCAGGACTGTGGCGCCGTCTATCACGCCGCCGCTTTGATCGGAGAGGGTTCCCAGGATTCGCCCCGCGTTGCCTTGTGACAGCATTGGGATGCAAGCCAGGAATGTCGCAATCATCACGCATAACACCTGCATAACCTGTTTGAAACCGGGCCGAAAAGATGTCGCGATCATCGAGGTTCGCGGACGCATAGGAGTCACCCCTTTGAAATTCGCCGGTTGATAGATGGAACGGTTGTGGCGCTCGTATGACATACACTTCAAACGAATGTCAAGGTGAAAATGTTCCCGTGAGTTGGAAGAGCTTGTAAACCTCACAGGCGGCTGCGATTTACCCAACTTTCTACGTGTCCTAAACAAGACAGACATTGCAGAGACCAATAGCTACGATGTTGCACAGTCCGATTTGTCGTTGAGGTCCCAACGTCCCTGGTTTGGGTTAGCTCGCCATTGCTAGTACACGTCCAATTTTGTGACGTATGCGTTTGAAAAAGTTAGCTGAGCATTTTGTTTCCTGAGGCCCTTATCCGTTCCTTTGACGGCGGCTGCTTTCATTCGTCATGATGACCGCGGCTGATCAAAACACGCGGCTAAAAGTTTGTCGAATATGGAATCAACTTCTACCTCTGCGTGGGCAACAATCAATCATTCAGTCGAATGGTTTGGCGATCTGGGGAGCTTTTCCTGGAAGGTAATGTGCGCTGCTGTCACGAAGCCGTTGGAGCTCCGCGAGATTTTTCGGCAATTGGATGAAATAGGGTCGAAATCGTTTCCGCTGGTTGCCCTCGCCGGCGCTGCCATTGGGACGGTTCTTGCTCTCGAGAGTCGCAGCAGCCTGGTGCGTTTCGGCGCGAAGTCCATGCTTCCGGCGGCCATCGTGTACTCGATCATCCACGAGATGGGACCGATTGTTACCGGATTGGTTGTTGCCGGGCGAGTGGGAGCTGGAATCGGCGCTGAACTCGGGTCGATGAAAGTGACCGAGCAAATTGACGCCATTGAGGCCTCGGCCGTAAACCCCTACAAGCTGTTGGCCTTTACCCGCATCCTGGCGTGCATCGTGGTTTTGCCGTTGCTTACCCTGGTCACGGATTTCTGCGGCGTATTCGCGGGGTGGGTCGCAGTGGCTGTATCCGATCCGATTTCCTTACATCACTTCTTGGACAAAGGTTTGGCGGTTGTGAGCTTCAGCGATTTTCTGGCGCCGACGTTCAGGACTTGCGTCTTCGGTCTGATCATCGGTTTGGTAGCCTGTTTTCAGGGAATGCGCACGAGGGGTGGCACCGAGGGTGTGGGGCGCTCGGCTACTAGTTCCGTCGTGTTGTCCTCCTTGCTTGTGATTTTGGCCGACGTTTTGCTGGTGAAGTTGATTCTTATTTTTTTCCCATGAACCTCTCTATTGTAGAAGAGAGCTTGAATGGCAATCAGACCTGCCGAATTTCCGGCGAGCCGGTTCTGGCGCTCCAACACGTCAACAAATCGTTTGGCGCACAACATGTTTTGGACGGAATCAGTCTGACGGTGGCTCGGGGCGAGACGCTCGCGGTGCTTGGACGAAGCGGCACCGGAAAGAGTGTTTTACTGAAATTAATTATCGGGCTCGCAAAAATGGATACCGGTTCTATTTGCATTCAAGGGCAGGAGATTGCGGGCCTCTCGCTCACCGAGATGAATCGGTTGCGAATCAAGATGGGGTTCTTATTTCAAAATGCGGCGCTCTATGACTCATTGACCGTGGAGCAGAATGTCGCGTTTCCGCTGGAGCGGCACACAAAAATGTCGGCGTCCGAACGGAGCGCTCGGGTGAAGGAATTGCTGAGCAGCGTCGGGATGGAGAAAGATCTCAAAAAAATGCCGAGCGATATTTC
>PMOP01000190.1 GCA_003161495.1 Acidobacteriota bacterium
CGTATGAACATCCCAAAACTTCGTGGCAGCATCGAAGCGAATGTGCATTCACACTCGGCAAGGCCGTGAAACTGAATATTGTGTTCCGTTTTCCTCGGGGAAAGGCAGTGATTTTGTGAGGTTCATGAAGCCATGCAAATGCCTCTAATCCGAAAGCTAGTCCTGAGCGCCCTCCTGTTCACACTTGTCGTTTCGCCCGCCGAACTTTCAGCCTGGGCGCAGGACAAGGACAAAGACAAGCAGGCGCCGCAATCCCAGACGGGCCCAGGATTCTCGATCTCGGTTACGGTTCCCGTTGTAAGCCTCGACGTCGTGGTCACCGACAACAACGGGAATTATTTGAAAGACCTCAAGAAGGAAAATTTCCGGATCAGCGAAGACGGCACGGTGCAGACGATTACCAATTTCGCGCCCTCCGAAGCTCCCATCACGATCGTGCTGCTGCTGGAATTCAGCAAGCTGGGCTATCAATTTTTTACCTACAACGCGCGCAGCTGGGCCGCGGCTTTTCTCGGAAATCTAAAACCGAATGACTGGGTGGCCCTGGAAACCTTCAACATGCGTTCCAATGTGGATGTGGACTTCACGCACAACCGGGACGAAATCATGCAGGGACTTTACACCATGATTTTTCCGCCGTTCAGCGAATCGAATATTTTCGATGCGCTCTCCGATGTCCTGGACCGTGAGAAGGACGTGAAAGGAAAAAAAGCCGTTCTCGTGCTAGCCTCTGGGATCGACACATTCAGCAGGATGACCCTGGACCAGACGCTGAAACGCATTCGCGAAACCGACGCTACCATTTACACCGTCGGCGTCGGCGAGCAGCTCTTCATGAACCAGGCCCCCGGCGCATTCGGGCAGCAGTTGACGTACATTCAGGCGCAGAACCAGCTCAAAACTTTTGCGGCCATGACGGGAGGCCGCGCGTGGTTCCCCCGCTTCGACGGCGAAATTCCCGGCATTATGCAGGAAGTCGCCACGAGCTTGCGCAACCAGTACAGCATGACCTATTCGCCCACCAACGAAACGCCGGACGGCAAATACCGCAAAATGAAGGTGGAGTTGGTCGCGCCGGACGGCGGCCCGCTGACGGTGCTCGATCAAAAGGGAAAGAAAGTCAAGTTTCAGGTATACGCCCGGCAAGGTTATACTGCGCCGAAAACGAATGTTGAGCCCACCAAGTAGACGGCAACTATGGTGCGCACGCCTTCAGGCGTGCATGGTTCTCGCGTCTTAAGCGCCCGCCTGAAGGCGGGCGCTACAAAAGTTTCTGAAATTTCCGTGGCGCCGGCGTCTCGCCGGCGTTTTTTGCACTGTGTCGAAACCGGAAAAACCGCCGGCGAGACGCCGGCGCCACGAAAGGCCTCGTTAGTCACGGAATGTTAGATTGACTCTTCGCGGCGAGCTCTCGCGCGCGATCAAGGCTCAGCGAAAATTGCGCATCCAACTCGGGATAGGGCGCGCCCTGGCGCGGGCGATAGGTTTCCAGTCCGGCTCTCAATTGAGCTTCTGCAACGCGCAGCCGCACATCGTCCGCGCCCAGTTCGGACGCAATCTCGGCGCTGAGGCGGACGGGAATTTTGTAGAGCAAGCCTTCGTCGTCCAGTACGAGAAACTGGTAATCGCGCGCGTTTTCATACTGGCCGCCGCGCACAGTTGGCATTTCTCCTTGAAACTGATACTCGTAGCGGCCGGTCGCCGTGCGCAGCCGCGTCCAGCCGGGTTGTGTCACTTCCGCCATTCGTCCGCGTTTCCTTTCCGGCAGTTTACCGCACCACTGGCGAACCGCCGCACAGCTGTTTTTGTCGGGCCGCATTCAGAGCGCGCCACGTTTTGATTTTCCACGCCTGCTTGGTTATGCTCGCCACTCTACGGAAGGCGTCAAGTACCACGGCCACTCTTGGCTGTGCGGGTTTCGCAGCCCATAACAAAGGCGCACAGCCAAGAGTGGCTGTGCTACAAAAAGCCGACAGCCCAAAATTTCGATGGACAATCGCTCTATCCCCGAATCCTTGAAAGAATCGGCGCGTGCCGAAGCAAATCACCCATTTCCGCGTTTTAGAATTTTCTGGCTTCCGCTGCTCATGATTCTTTGTGTTGCTGCGGGAATTTACGCTCTTCGCTATGAGCTGCGCAGTTATGTTTTTCTGATTCAATTTCTCGATCCTCACGCTTCCGGTTTACTCGTGCGGTTTGAAGAGCACGGCGTCGATACAAGGGATGTCGTCCTCACCACAACGCAAGCCCCGGTGCGAGCCAGACTCTACGAGCCGCGCGGCGTTGCTCATCCTCCTGGCATGCTCCTCGTTCACGGGATACATCATCTTGGGATCGACGAGCCTCGGCTCGAGAATTTTGCGCGCGCGGCGGCAAGCGACGGCTTTTCGGTGCTCACTCCGGAGATCGCGGCCCTAGCTGATTATCACGTGGATGGCGCGTCGATCGGAACAATCGGTGAATCAGCCAATTGGTTGGAGCAGCGGCTCGGCACTGGCCCGGTTACCGTTGTGGGAGTAAGTTTCGCGGGCAGCCTTTCTTTACTGGCGGCCTGCGATCCGCGCTACGCCCCGCATATGCGCGCGCTCGTTCTGATGGGCGCGTATGGCAATCTCGGGCGTGTCGCACGGTTTCTCGCGACGAGCCAGGCGGAGTTGCCGGACGGCCGCATGGAGCCTTACGCCGCGCACGATTATGGCGCGGCCGTGTTTGTTTATTCTCACCTGGAGCAATTCTTTCCGCCCGGCGATCTGGCCGTGGCACGCGAGGCCCTGCGCGACTGGCTTTGGGAACGGCCCGGCGACGCGCAAGCGCTTTTTCCGCGCCTCTCTCCGGTGAGCCGTGCGACGATGGAGAACCTCATCGCGCGCCGAATCGACCGGTTGCGCCCGCAACTCTTGGACGCGATCCAGTCGGACGATTCACAACTAGCCGCGATTTCGCCCGAGGGTAAGCTGGGCGCGCTTCACACACCCGTCTTCCTGCTGCACGGCGCCACCGACGACATTATTCCGTCCACCGAGACGCTTTGGCTCGAAAAGGAAATTCCGAAGCCGTACCTGCGCGCCGCGCTGATTACGCCGGCGTTTTCTCATGTCGATCCTGGCAAGGATTCCGTGTGGACCGATCAATTGCGGCTGGTCGAATTTCTCGCGGGCGTTC
>PMOP01000247.1 GCA_003161495.1 Acidobacteriota bacterium
AATATCGAAATACAGCTTCTGCAACTCGTGTTCAAACCCATTCGGGATCGTCGCCGCTCGCTCTTCCGGCGTCAGGCCTCCGCCGGCGAGTCGAGGAGTCAGCATTAGAATCGTTCCTCCGCCATGCGAAAAAATCCAGCGAATATTCGGGAAGCGCAGCAGCGATCCGCTGTAGATAAGGTCCGTAATTGTGCGTGTTGTATCCGTCGGATAATCAATCGCCACTCTGTTCACATGAGGGACGGGAAGCGCGCAGCACGAAACCGTCGGATGAACAAAGATGACGGCCTTGCGCCGATTCAGTTCCTCAAGCACCGGAGCGAAGTTGGGATGCCCGAGTAATTTTCCATCGTCGTAGCTCGTCAAGAGGCCAACTCCATCCAGCTTCAGCGTTTCGTAAATATATTCAATCTCGCGCAGGCTTCCGTCCGTGTCCGGCAAGGGAATCGCTCCCCACATCCCGAAGCGTCCCGGATAATCCTGGACCAATTTTGCGCCGTACTCGTTGCAATCGCGCGCGTTCCTGCGGCCTTCTTCATTGTTTCCGAACCACACGCCCGGACTCGTCATCGATCCGATGGCCGTGACGACGCCATTCTGATCCATCTGTTCGAGGGAGTAGCGCGGCGACCAATTCGTATAAAAGGAACCTGGAAACGTCGGAGAATCATCCGTCATCCGCTTCAAATTCCTGGCCGTGAAAGCGGGCGGAAAAATGTGATGGTGTGTGTCAATGATGCGGGACCCGCCGCCTGCATTCTGCGCAAACGAACGAGGAGACAACGCCATTCCCGCTCCTGCCGCGGATAGCATGCCGAGAATTTTCCGCCGCGATAGACTTTTTTCGCTTGAACCGCTTGAATCGCTTGAACAAGGATCAAGCTCGCGTTTCTCACGGAACGAAATGGAACGCTTCACGGTTTTTTCCTCTCGAAATGGAAGAAAATGTTGGGGTGAGCGACGGGGTTTGAACCCGCGACCCTCGGTGCCACAGACCGATGCTCTACCAGCTGAGCTACGCTCACCAAAGCCTGATGTGTCTAGAGATTACACCAGCACCGCTCGTTCTTCAACTATCGTAGCAATCGGACTAGTCCGCTTTCACGCCTCTATCCATTTGTCCGCCATCTGTTGTGTCCAGGGCGGGAGAGGCGTACGATTCACGAGTTAGCGGTCCCAATCGGGAATTCCGATTTTTCGTCCGGCGCGACGTCCTCGTTCAAGGCTCGCTGGAAATTGCGACTGAAAGGGGCGAGGGCTGTGCAATCTCATGGAAAATATTCGCGAAAAAATAGTCATCATTGAAGCGGACGAGGCTAGCCGCACTTCATTGGCCGCGATAATGGAAGGCGGAGGCTACGAAGTCTGCGCATTTTCCACCCCGCACGAAGGTCTCGATACTTTGCAGCATGCCGGCGCAGATTTGCTTTTGCTGGATATAGATTTATGCGCAGCGGACATGCTGAACATTCAAGAAATACTGGCGACGATTCGCGGCTCTGGCTTCACAGCCGCTGTTCGCGTAATCGTCCTGGTCTGTCCGGGCGCCAACAATCGCGCCCTGGGTCTTGATCTCGGAGCTGACGATGCCGTCTCGCGTCCGTGGGAGGCAAAGGAGCTTTTGGCTCGCGCTCGAGTGCAGTTGCGCGCCCGGCGAGCCACCCAACAGCTATCGGAACAAATGCGCGTCGCCGTCGAAGGGCAGCAGATCGCGCACACAGCATTTGACGCAGTTGCCGTTACCGAGCGAATGGCCAGCAATGCCGAATCACTCGATAAGCGCCTGAAAATCGGATTCGCCGCGATCTTTGCCGCTGTGGTGGCGATGGCGGGGATCTATTTCTTGTTTGCCCGCACCGCTCAGAAAGATCTCAAAAATACGACAATGACGATTGCCCGTCTTGAAGGCGGGGTTCTGCACCAGCAGAGCTTGATTGCCGACGCCCGAAAGCTGCACGAACAACTTGGCGATCAAACCTCCTTCGATCCTTCGGGGAAAGGCGAACTACAAAAGCAGGCGCAAGACTTAAAGGCCAAGATGGCGAACGCCGGGTCCGACCAGGCAGCCACGCTGCAAAAGCAGCTGGAAGATACGAATGCCCGCCTGCGGCGCATTGAGCAGGACGGCGATTCGGCACAAAAATTGATTCGGGACGACGTCCAAAGCGTCGTTTTGCTGCATATTTCGGTGGCATTTCGGAATCAACAGAACGGCCAACGGCTGCGCTATTCGGGATTGAACCAGCAAGGTGAGCCTCTGCAGGATAGTGATGGCAATCCAATGCTCACTATCGGGGGTAACGGCCCCGAAGTGAAGGTGGACATATTCGGCACGGGGTTTCCGGTGGGCAATTCTGGACGGATCGTCACGAACCGGCACGTGGCCGAACCTTGGTGGAATAACGATGAGCTAAGCCAGATGGCGACCCAGGGTTTTTTGGCGGAAATTTCCTCGATTCATGCCTATTTCCCGGGCGACCCCCGCGCATTTACCGGCGAGATTCAGGAAATTTCCAAGGACACGGACTTAGCTACCATGCGGATCGACATTCAAGACTTGAAACGCCCGCCCCTTTCGATAGATTCGGGCAAGGGAGCTGCCGTGACAGGGGAACCCGTAGTATTGATGGGTTATGCGACGGGGCTTGCCGGAATCCTTGCGCGCACTGACGAAAGTACGGCTCAGCAAATATTGACACAGAGCGGGGGCGACGTCTCGCGAGTACTGGCGGAGTTGGCCCACCGCGATCTCATTCATCCGATCATTACGCAGGGCCACATCGGAGATATCCTGCCCGACAAAATCGTCTTCGACGCGCAAACAACTTCAGGAGGTTCCGGCGGTCCACTGTTCAATCGTCAGGGCAAGGTTATCGGCGTCACGTACGCGATCCTGAAAGGTTTCGGAGGTTCGAACTTCGGAATTCCGATTCGATTCTCGGAACCCTTGCTCGCGCCGTCGACTGCCTCCTCGCAAACTCACTCGGCAAATTGACACCCCTGCGGCTCCGCCAGCATGGACAGTGTTGCTAACTCAAATTGCGCAATAAGACTG
>PMOP01000201.1 GCA_003161495.1 Acidobacteriota bacterium
GGGTTGCCAACCGTCAGGAACAGTGGGTTGGACATTCCCCCCGACTGTGCATTCTTGACGACGACGGGAACATTGGAAGACTGGGCGACAGAGGCGGTGGCAATCTGGGCGGCCAGCTGCTGCGAATTTATGTAAGTCGTCTTCTGCTCTGCCCCATTCAACAAGATCACGGATTGACTGGAAAAATTATCGCCCTGCACCGTCAGCGAGAAGCCGCCCTGGCCTGCCGGTACGGCACTAGGAGATATGCTCACCAACTGCGCTCCGCCAATGGAGCTTGATACGGCGGGTTGACTAGCGACTCCCGCACAGCCGAATTGGAATGATAAAAAAAGAACGGAGCAAATCAAGGCCGCGCTCCTGAAAATTCGCATGCAAAACCCTCCCTTAAAACTTGGTTAAATAATTCGCGAGGCTTGCAGATTCGAGCGTGAGAGCGGCTGGGAGGCCGGCGAATAGGAGCCTGCAATGCTTTACAGGATTATGGGTATTTCGGGTGGGGGAATCTACTTAGATAGCCATGGGTAACCCTGTACAGGGCATAACCTGTACTAAACCTGACCCATCTAGCCTTGGTCGTTCTTCTTCACCCGAAAAACAATAAGTTATTGCACGACAGTGATTTACAGAGTTGCTTTGATGACAGTATAGCCAAGAGTTAGCGTTTTCGGATTTCCACAAGGTGCCCATAATGTCAGCAACATCGCAAAATAATTCTCCGGAGCGTGCCCAAGACAGTTCCCATTTGCCCCGCGCATCCGGAAAATTCATTTCGCACGTTCTCACGCTGATCACAGGAAACGGCGTAGCGCAAATCATCAATGTGGTAGGCACTCTCTTGCTGGCCCGCCTGTTTGCTCCGGACGCCTTCGGCTCCTTCGCATTGTTCGTGACGGTAGTTTCCTTTCTATCGGTCCTGGGTGGCGCGCGCTACGAGCTGGCCATCATGCTGCCGGAAAGCGATCTGGAGGCCGCGAACATTCTGCTCCTCTCGGTGATGATGCTTTGCGGAATCTGCGGAATTTCATTCTTCATCGTGGCTTTATTTCATTCCTCCGTAGCCAGGCTGCTGGGAGACGCCAAGCTGGGCCTGTGGCTATGGGGAGCGCCGATCGCCCTGTTTGTCAACGCAATCTATTCCGTCGTGGGCGTATGGTTCGGGCGTATGAAACGCTTCCAGAAGCTGGCGACGGCGCGGGTTTGCCAGTCTCTGGCCATAATTTTGGCCCAGCTTGTTCTTTTAACCATCCGTCCCGGAGGATTTTCCCTGGTGGGAGGATGGGTTCTCGGGCAAACGTTCGGCAGCTTGATTCTGGTTGTTCAGCTTTTTTATTACGACGGCAAATTCGTGTGGCAGGCGCGCGACTGGTCGGTGATACGCGAGTCCCTGAAAAAATACCAAAATTTCCCGTTCTATAAAGCGCCTTACAGCTTTGTCGCCAACGCATCTTCTCAATTGGTATTCGTAATTCTGCGAATCTTTTCAACCCTGAACGTCGTAGGGTTTTACTCAATGGCGGCGCGCGCCGTGTATCTTCCCGTGACTCTGATCGCGTCCTCCATGAACGACGTGTTTTACGAAAAGGCTGCGACGGAATTAAAACAGGGCCGGCTGGAGACTTTTGTCACGCGCCTTCTCCGGATTCAAGTCGTGCTGGCCGCCCCCTGGCTCGTCTTGACGGCCTTTGACGCCAAGCTGGTCTTTGGGTTTGTCCTGGGACCCAAGTGGATTCCAGCGGCCAGTTATGCGGCGGTCCTGGCGTCCGCGAGCTTTCTGTATTTCCTTACCTCCTGGCTCGATCGTCTCTTCGATATCCGCGGCCACCAAAAATTATCCTTGATGCTGGAGTTTGCTGGAAACGTTCTATCGCTCGGAGGCCTGACGCTGGCCTTGTGGCTGCATCCTGAAAAAACGGTCCTCGCCGTCATGGTTTACGCGGCCGCGCAGGTTCTTTACAGTTCGATCTGGCTGATATTCGCCTATCACGTCGCCGAATTTAATGTCAGGGCGTTGACCGCTTTGCTGCGGGACGCCGTTGTCTCTGTCACATTGGCAGCCATCTTCATGGGGGGAGCACATATGATTTTTCACGGCTGGGTGGCCTTTTTCATTTCCGCTATAGCCGCTATAGGGATGACCGGATTTGCGTTTGTTCGNNTTCTGGGCCGATAAAGATTCAACCCTGAACGGCCGTGAAGGCGAGGAGTTCTGGCGGGCCCAGGCGGGGGAACTTAGGATTCTCTATTCCTCCGAACCTCCGGAACGTGTTCTGGAAATAGGGTGCGGCGATGGGAACCTGTTTCCTTACTTTGGGATTTCTCCGGCAAATTACACGGGCGTGGATTTCACTCCGCAATTTATCGAACGCTTTCGGTCGAAACAACCTTCCGTTCGCTTGGAATGCGCGGAGGGCGCTTCGTATATCGATCGAGCAACAAAGTACGATTTGATTCTATTGAACGGAATTGTGCAGCATTTCGACCCGAAGATGCTGGAACAGCATTTGCAGAATGCGCGTTCCATGATGGAAGAGGGCGGCCAGCTGATCTGGGGTTCGATTCCTCAACGGCGCTACCGAAAGCAATACGATGCGGGGAAATGGTCGGGAGGAGGAAAGGCTAGCGTTCTCCGCCTGCTCAGGTCCTGGGGAGGCCGCCTGTTGGGCCTCGATGCGATGGGCTATTGGTACGAACCGGAAGAAGTCTCCGCCCTCGCCAAAAAATACGGACTTCACGCGCAGTTTGTCCCATCGGATTTGTACCCCTATCGTTTTCACGCGGTGATCAGGAAAATAAAGGCGAATAAGGAAGAACAAAATCGAAAAACAAAGGGACAGGCAAGCTTGCGATCCTTCGAGAAACTCGGACGTTCCGCCTATTGCAAATTGCCGTCCTAAATCGCCGGTGCCCGTCCGCCGCAGCGGACGGGCACCAGTTAGATCATGAGAAGATTTTCCGCACCGGCCATCAAATCCTCTTCCCTTCCGTAATCCCTCTGACAGTGGATTTTCCTCGCCGTCGCCTTCCAGGAAAAACTCTTCCGCGGGCAATACCAGGCAGTGAACGCTTGCGCGCCATCCTGGCGTGAGCCCTACTGGTGCGATGAATCGAAGAATCTGTCCGAGCTGCCCACCGTCTCAATCGCCTTGGTCAACACGTCAAAGGGCTCAGACTTCAATACGTACCCCTGAGCGCCCGATTCCTCGGCGATCTTCGGTAGAATCGAATTTTCATGGAAAGTAAGGATGAGAATCCGCGCCGAGGGCAGGAGTTCATGGATTCGCCGCGTGGCTTCAAGGCCATTCAGCTTCGGCATATCCAGATCCATAATGATGATGTCCGGATGAAGCTCCGCTGTTCTCTTTATGGCTTCCCACCCGTCGGAAGCTTCCCCACAAACTTCCCAGTGCGGATTGAGTTCCAGAAAAGAGCGAAGCATATGTCGAAAGGACGCGTGATCATCGACTACCAGAATGCGATTTTGTATCTCCATTAGCTGCTCCCGACCTTTGAGTGAGCACCTCACTCGACCGATTTGGCTGGGACCCTAACGGTAGAGGACTATGTGACATATGACCACGCCCGCCAAAGCGAAAGAATACGGCCATTCCCCTATTTCATCCCGAAAAGCTGCCTAGCGATAACCCTAGGAGATTAATTAACTTAGACGGCAAAGCGTTCCGTTCGGCCAAATGACTGCGCACGGGAGTCTGAACGGCCTTCAGCAGTTTGACGCTTATGGAAGTAGTCCAAGGGCCAAGCGACGCGTAAATGGAGAATGGGCTCGGGAAAAAAGCTAGGCTTGCGAGAATGATTTATTCCGCAATTTCAGGATACGGCTCTGGACTGAGGTTGTATCCCTTCAATCACGGCCACCAGCGCTTTGCTCATTTCAGCTTTTGAGATCACGTGCCTGACCCCGTATTTCATCGCCTCCCTTTCAAGTTCGCGGGAAGGGAACAGCGTGCAAATCAAGATCAGCGCTGTGGGCAGAGCCTTATAGATCTCTTGCGCAACGTGAAGCCCGTCCATGTCCGGCATGGAATAATCCAGGATGATCAGATCGGGGTTCAGATCGATGGCCTTCATAACCGCCTGCCTGCCATCATTGGCCTCGCCGCAAATTTCGCAATCCGTGCGGCCCGCGAGTAAAACTTTTAGCCCCGTTCGTGCAAATTCGCTGTCGTCTACGATGAGTATCCGCATAGTAAAGGCCCTGCAACAACTCTAAAGCTATGCATTCTGTTTGTATATACACCGATATCTGTATGGAAATTAAAACACGTTTGATGACTAACTCGTTTGGATACAACGGCCAACAAGCGCTGGATGCCGCCGGAGACTGAAAACATATACTCCGATACCTGTACAGGAATCAGCCCCGCAGTGGCGCCGAACTCCGGGTTTTCAGTTCGCGGGGAAACGATGGGACGTATCAATTATCGGATAGAGGAAAATTATAGAAAAATGGCAGAAAAATCATGATGGAGGATCTCGAGGCTATAGAGCAACTTCACGTTGCGTGGCCCGGTTGATACTGGTCACGCCGGTTTGGGAATCACCTTCCGCAGCCTCAATGGGAAACGTGACTTCCACAATCGTTCCGGGGTTGGCGCTTCCGATGCGCAATTCCCCGCCAAACTCCTTGACGCGCTGTCTCATGCCGCCGATGCCCACGCCGATGCGGTCGGGCCGCCCTTCTATTATGTCATCTGCAATACCCTTTCCGTTATCGCGTATCGTCCCCATCACCCGGGCTTCCTCCTTCACCAGCGCCACCCAGGCTGCGCGCGCTCCCGAATGTCGGAACACGTTGGTGACCGCTTCCTGAACGATCCGAAACATCGCGGTTTCCATCTCCGCGGTCAGTCGAGGAAAGCTGGAGGGTTTCGTCTCCAGAATGATTTCAATGCCGCTGCGCTTTGTAAATCCTTCCAGGTAAAACTGAAGCGCCGACTGCAGCCCGATCTCATCGAGCAATGGAGGATGCAAAAGATAGGAAATGCTGCGCACTTGCTGAATCGAATGATCGATCAGATTACTGATCTCGAGAGCTTCCTTGGTGGATTCAGCCGACCGGTTCAGCATGATGATTTTGTCCGTCATCATTTTCGCCGCGCTCAACTCCTGCCCCAGGCTGTCATGCAGCTCGCGAGCGATCCTGCGCCGTTCGTCATCCTGCGTAGCGATGAGATTGCTCGAAAGAGTGCGAAGCTCGCGATTGAGCGCTTCCAGCTGGTGCGTCTTGCGGTGAAGATCCGCGAATACGCTGACCTTCGCTCGCAACAGTTCTGGATTCACAGGAACGGAAAGATAATCCACCGCCCCTCGTTGATACCCTTTGAGCCGGTCCAGATCGGTAAGGTGTACCCCAGAAATAAAAATAATGGCTGTCTTCTGAAAACGCGGATGCTGGCGAATCATGTCCGCCAATTCAAACCCATCGATCTCCGGCATGCTTACGTCCATGAGCACAACAGCAACGTCCTCTTTGAGCAGGTGTTCGAGCGCCTCTCTTCCGGAATTGGCCTTGATCAGATTCTCGCCGAGTTCGGCAAGAATGACTTCGTAGCTGAGCAGCTTGGCAGGCTGATCGTCCACCATGAGAATGTTGACCTTTTCCCGGTTGCCCATACTCGTTTTCTCCCCTAAATCAGAGTAACGCCGATGCGGATGATCCGATTTTCGCTACGGCTCTTACCGGTGCAACCACATTCGCAATGCCGAAAGCAGTTGCTCCGTATTCACCGGCTTTGCCAGGTATTCGGAAGCGCCCGCTTCCAGACATTTCTCACGATCGCCTTTCATGGCTTTGGCGGTTAACGCGATAATGGGCAGCCGCCGGAAGGACGGGTTCTGGCGGATCACTTGCATCGTCTCATACCCATCCATCTCCGGCATCATGATATCCATGAGCACAATCGCCAGGTCCGGCGTTGACTCCAGGATGGAGATCGCTTCATTTCCCGTGCCCGCGGAAAGCACGGACATCCCGCGGCGTTCGAGCACGCTGCTCAGCGCGAAAATATTTCGCACGTCGTCGTCCACGACGAGAACCTTTTTCCCAACCAACGCATCATCGGAGCGGTGCAAACGCTCCAGCATTTTTTGCTTCGTTGGGGGAAGATCGGCGACCACGCGGTGCAGAAATAGCGCCGTCTCATCCAGCAACCGCTCCGGAGACTCAACGCCCTTCACCACCACGCTCCGCGCCAGCACATGCAGCCGCGCGTCTTCTTCCGGCGAAAGTTCCTTGCCCGTGAAAACAACGACCGGCAAATCGGTCAGAGAAGGCATTTCCCTCAGGCGCTCCAATACATCAAAGCCGGACATATCGGGAAGCTTCAGGTCCAGCACCACACAATCGAAAGGTTGCTCCTCGATAATCGCAAGGGCTTCCGCACCGCTCGTGACAGAGGAAACATCGATATCGTCGTGGCTGAGCAGCTCCCGTATGCTCAATTGTTCCGCCGGATTGTCTTCCACAATCAGGAGCCGCTTGCGGCGAGGCATCGCGTACACTTTGATGCGGTTCAATACTTCCCCAAGTTCTTCGGGCGTCGTCGGTTTAGTCACAAAAGAGAACGCCCCGCGAGACAGCCCGTGATGGCGGTCTTCATCGAGCGTCAACATTTGCACTGGAATGTGCCGGGTGGATGCATCCTGCTTCAGATGGTTGAG
>PMOP01000326.1 GCA_003161495.1 Acidobacteriota bacterium
AGTTCCTTGACTTCGTTGGCGACCACGGCGAATCCCTTGCCCGCTTCACCGGCGCGCGCCGCCTCGATGGTGGCATTCAAGGCCAGCAAGTTGGTTTGTCCGGCGATGGAAGTGATGACTTTGATGACTTGCCCGATTTCGATGCTGGATTCGCCCAGCTTGGTAATGGCGGAGTTTGTATCTTGAGCCATCTGGACAGCCTGGCCGGCGACGCGAGCGGATTCAGTGGCGTTTTTGGCGATTTCCTGAATCGTGGTGCTCATTTCCCCTGTTCCGGCGGCAACAGTCTGAAGGTTGCGCTTGAGATTTTCAGACGTGGTCGACGCCAGGCTGGCCTGCTCGGAGACTTCGCTGGAATTCGCCGTGATCTGGCGATAGGAAGAGCTGAACTCCACGCTCTTCGCCGCGAATTGCTCCGCGCTGATAAAAACCGAAGTAATCATGGCGCGCAAGCTATGCTGCATTACATTCACGTTGTGTGAGAGTTCCCCGATTTCATCCAAGCTGCGCACGACCAGATCCGTGCTCGTGATGTCTCCGGCCGCAATACGTCTTACCACTTCCCCGGCCTCCCTTGCCGGACCGGCGATCAGACGGGTTGTGGCAATCGCCATGAATAGACTCAAAAGAATGGCTACTAATACCGCCCCAGTGATCAGATATACGGACTTTTGGTACAGTGCGGCGCTTGCCTTTTTTGCCTCCGCCGCGCCTTGCACCTTCAAATCGATCTCCGCCTGTACGTCGGACATCAACTGGCTAAAGGCTCCTGCTGCGTTTCCGAGTACTTCGCTGGTGGCGTTGGCATTGTCGTTCTTGCGGATGAATCCCATGATCGACTGCGTCTCGGACTTGCATTGTTCGACATCTTGTTTGATTGCGTCGTAGGCTTTCTTCTCGTCCGCATTGTCAAGGAGCGGAGCGAGATCCGTCTCGGCTTTGGTCGCCAGGGACATTCCCTCCTCCATGTTTGCCGTTCGCAATGCCCGCTCGTCCGGATCGTTCAGGAAAACATAAGACATCTCCGAGACGCGATACTGCATGAGGCCTGTTTGCAATTCGGCCAGCGATTGGATCGCCGGGACTCTGCGGTCCGACATGTCAACCGTGGTGGCGCGGACCGCGTATAATTTGAGGAGCGCGAACACACCAATAAAAATACTGAACAGCAATATCATGCCGAAAGCAAGAAGCTGCTTGGTTCCCACTTTCCGATTCATGAACCATTTCATTTTTGTCTCCAGTGAATCGCGAACAGGCACATCGTTTCCTTCTTCAACGTGCCTGGATATTTGCGTCCGGCATGGTCAGAAAGATTCGGGTCGAACCCGGGGCCAACCTTTTGGATCGTTCCCCAGGCTCGACCTTTCATTGCAACGGAGCAACGGAAAGGCGGCCGAATTTACGGATTCCAATCGCGCCGCCCGCGTCCATCACTCGGGCCGTCAATATTCCTTTACTTTAAAAGCAAAGTTGACAGATTGGGATTCGCTTCCGGAAATCGTCACTTCCTGGCTTTGTTCCCCATACGATTCATGCCAGGCGCTAACGGTGTACTTTCCCGGAGACAAGTTTGGAAGCTTGAATCCGCCATCGGATCCCGTAATCGTATAATGCGAGTTCTTCATCACCGCGAAGTAGCCGCGCATCCACGGATGAACGTTGCACTTCACCAGAATGAACTCGGGCTTGTCGTATTTCTCGGAGATTGCCGGCGAACCGGGCGGCTGAGACCTGTTCCATTCGCGGTTCAGTCTCGGCAGCGGATGAATGTTGTGCGACGTTTGGTCGTCGTTGACAATTTCCAGCGGTTGATTCACCTGAAAGGCGAGCAGGTGAGGAACATATTGGCAGCCCTTTTGCTCAAACCGTGCTGCCTGGCTCGGCGCGCCTTCATCCGGAGTTCCAGCGGAAATATAAATCACCACATTTTCCAAGCTGTCACTCGGGCCTGTCAGCACTGTCTCCGTCGTGATCGGCGTGGCGTGCTGCTTGGCGCAACTGGGCTCCTTGGACATATCGATCACTTTTTGTTTTGCGGGCGTGCCCGTGTAAGTGACCTTGCCGGTCACGGTGCCGCCGCTAGGCCTGGGATTTGCCGCCGCCGCCGCGAAAACCACCACGGCGAGCGCCGCAAGACAACCTGAAATCCTTCGCATGATCTTCCCTCCTTTATCAACTTTCTCTGTCTTTGCGAAAAGTTCACCTCTAATTTCCGGGGCTTGCGTATTCAAGAAGGAATTTCCCAAGGGAGTTGCCTGGACAGGGAGAGGGCCCGAACTGCAATTGAAGCTAAGCCATCCGGTAACCGTGAGCAACAAATTTATCGTTAAATTATTCTAATGATTGTCGAATTAGATCGCATGGATCGCAGGAAATACGAGGAAGTGTTCAGTAGGACGGGCTTCAGCCTGTCTGGTTTTGATTTGCGGCGAGCCGGCAAAAAAGCGACAGGCTGAAGCCCGTCCTACTGGGAGATGCCCATAATCATTCGCGGAGAGCGAACGCG
>PMOP01000142.1 GCA_003161495.1 Acidobacteriota bacterium
CTGCAACCCATCGTGGAAAACGCATTGAAGCATGGCCTGGCCGCGAAACTCGGCGGCGGCGAACTCACGATCCGCACCGAACTACAGGATGGCCGCCTGGTCATTGCCATCGAGGATAACGGAGTCGGGATTCCCAAGGAGCGCATGGCGCAAGTATTTGAGGACGGCATCGGCATCAGCAATGTCCATGAACGCCTGCGCGTGCTCTACGGCGCGGATTTCCGGATGGATATCACCAGCCGCGAAGGCGAGGGAACACGCACGCGCATTGAAATCCCGGAGCTTGTACCCACGGCATCCGTGCCGTCGATCATTTTTCCCGCCACGAAAATATGATCCAAAGTGGCGCGGGCTTCAGCCTGCGGGTTTTGAATTTTCCTGGCACAAAACCCCGCAGGCTGAAGCCCGCGCTACTTGAAACCCCGCAGGATGAAGCCCGCGCTACTTGAACCCCCTAGAAAATGAGCTTCAATCCCAGTTGAATCTGTCGTGGAAAAGTTGCGGTTGTGGTGATCAGTCCGGCGGAAGGGCTCACCGCGCCGCTTGAAAAAACAGTTGTGTTGGGCGGACCAAAATTGGAGCGATTCAAAATATTGAAGACCTCGGCGCGAAATTGCAGGTTGGTTTTTTCCGTGATGCCCGTGTTCTTAAACAGAGACATATCGACATCCGCGAGGCCCGGCCCGGTCAGCGTGCCTCTTCCCAAATTTCCGTAGGTTCCCGGCGTCGGCAAGATAAAGGCTGCCGGATTGAACCATTGATTTGGATTTCCGGTCACGATCGTTCCAGTGAAAGACGGATTGATCGAAGGCCGATCCGGATTTCTAATGTCACCGTCACCCGAGCGGTTGGATCCGATCAAAGGAGTGAAAGGGAAGCCGGACAGAAAAGTTCCGATGCCGTTCAGCTGCCAGCCGGAAACAAATTTACTTTCCACTCGGGAGACATCATTCAGCCAGCGCTGGCTGTGGCCGAAGGGAAGTTCGTAATTGGCGGAAACGCTGGCCTGGCTCGCGGCATTCAATGCGGATGGACCCCAGTCTCTCCGCAAATCGTTGCGGTCGAGCACCATTTGCGCCTGATTGTTGGCCTGTGCTCCCGTCAGCCCGGAATTGATATCCAGATTTTTTGACCAGGTATAATTGCCGCGAAATTCCAATCCTTTGCTGATGCGGTGCGTTACGTCCACTTCCAGCGCGTTGTAGCTGCTGTTGCCCTCGGTAAGCCAGAAGAATCCAGCGGAAAGGGATGGGTTCGGACGAGTTCCCAGCGGAATGTATTGCGCCCCTTGAGGCACGGTGCCTTTGCCAAAGCTGGTTGTAGCGATGCCGCCCGACGCGCATCCACTCGAATTGGAACAAATCTGCGAGGGAACCGTGTTGGGATCGATGCTGAGAAGTTCATGCACCGCGAAGGAGCCGACGTAGGCGACGCGCAGCGAAGTGTTGCGGCTCAATTGCTGCTCCACCGTCAAATTCCATTCCTGAACGGTCGGCGTTTTGGCGTTCGCCTGAATTCCCTGAGGCGCATAAATCGTGGTGGCCGGCGGCGGACCGGGCGTAATCGGCGTGAATGAGAATAACGATCCCGTAAAAGTCGCGGCGCCGTTATAGGGTGGCAATGAATTCTGCAGAAATGCGAGATCATCGATCAGCGAATAGTAGATGCCGTAGCCCGCGCGTACAGCGGTCTTCCCGGTTCCGAAAACATCCCAGGCGAGTCCAACCCGCGGACTGAACAGGCGTATCGCATTATTCTGGGTATATACGGAGTTGCCCACGATCGGAGCCGTGACAAGCACGTTCTGCGAGTCGAATACGTAGTTGGAAGCCCTTCCGTCCGCCTCATTCCAACCCGTGGTGAATTCCTGGCGCAGGCCGGCCTCCAAGGTGAGGTTATGCCGCAGGCGTATCGAGTCATCGACATACCATGCGCCGAATAAACTCCTCCATCCCAGCTCCGTGTGTTGGGGAACGACCTGGAAGCTCGTGACGGTTCCTTGCAGCAAAGTCGTCAAGCTGGCAAACGTTGCTTGACCGAGCTGGCGCGACGCGCTGTCCTCGTTGTCTTGGAGGCGCTGAAACCATACGCCCGCGCTGATTTGGTGAATCCCGTGGCTGATCCGAACGTCATCCTGGTAAGTGAAAAGATTCCTGTGGTTGGTTACGCCCGCCGCATTATTCGGCCCTGCCGAAGTGATAGACCCATTAGCCGTCGTTGTGGCTCCGCCCCCGACAACAATGCCTCCGGGCCCGGCTCCTGACACGAAGGAAAGATTCGCGGGGATCGTAGTCAACAGAACCGATCCAAGAGCGAAAGACGCGCGGGAAAATCCAACGGTAGCCGTATTGAGAATGGCAGGCGAAAAAACATGCGTTTCGCTGAGGCTTAGCACCTGCATGCGCAGGGGAGTGAACGATGCAAAGAGCGGATCGGACAACGGAATCAGGCTCGTTCCATCGTCAATGGTGTAGGCGCCCGAAAGTGTATCGTTCTTCGCAAGAATGTAATCCGCTCGAAGCGTGCCGAAATCTTCCCGGATGTGCTCGTTGGGATTGTAAAAAGCTTTAGCGGTTCCGGTAGAGACTTGCGCTGTATTCGTGCATCCAGTGCCCGACGCCGGTACTGTTAATTCCGGCCCGTTGGGCTGCGGCCAGAAGAGGGTCGCGTACTGCTCCATCGTGGCATTCGCTGTTGCCAGGGGCGTAGGGACGCCGGTGCAGGCGTTTGGTAAAATGCCCAACCTGGCGTTGCTATCGGGCACGACGCTCACGCTGCTCAGGTCCAGCGACTGGCGAAATCCTTCGTAGTTGCCAAAAAGAAACAGACGATCTTTTTTTAGAGGTCCGCCGGCCGCGCCACCGAATTGGTTCCTCCGGAAGGATGGAACGGTTCCATTGTCGAACGGTCCCGGCGAATCCAGCGCGCTGTTCCGCAAAAACTCAAAAATGGTACCGTGAAATTGATTGGTTCCGGATTGCGTGACCACGCTGACTTGCGCTCCCGCGCGCTTGCCGTACTCCGCGGAATACGTGTCGGTGAGCACGTTGAATTCGCGCACCGCATCAATTCCTAGGAGATACCCGCTCGTGCCTCCGGGAGTGACGGCAAGCTGGCTCGACCCCATGTACTCGACGCCATTCAACAAAAATAAATTTTCGCTGGTGCGCCGCCCGGAAACGGAAAATGTGTTTCCATTACTCGTGCTCGTATTGGGACTTTTCAGCGCGCTGTAATTGATCGCGCCGGGGTTGAGCGCGATCAGGTCGTCAAAGCTGCGGCCATTGAGGGGTAATTCCTTGATCTGGCGTTCGTCGACCATGCCGGAAACAGACGCCGTCGTTACATTGACCACGGGCACTACTTCACTAACAACAAGCTCTGGTTCGGCAACGCTGCCCACCAATAATGTGATGTTCAGTACAGCCGCCTCACCAACGTGTAGGTTGATTCCTGTGAGCGCAAATGGCTTAAAATTTTCCTCTTCGGCTTTCAGTTCTTGCAGTCCAAGTGGCAGCGAAAGGATTCGGTAGTTTCCATCTTCATCCGAGGAAACCTCACGGGTGCTTCCAGTTTCCACACTCTTCACAGTAATTTTCGCGCCCCTGATGTATCCACCCGACTCATCTTGGACGGTCCCAATAATTGAGGCGGTAACCTGGGTTCGGCCGATTGTGGGCATCCCCGCAACGGCGAACAGACCCACAATCAAGATGTAGACGCGGGAATCCCTGAACACACGCAGCCTTCTGCACCCCATAGACACCTATTCCCCCTGAGCGTTTCGAGCGGTTCGGTCCCAACCCGAATTACGCGTGCGTCGCGGCCATGGCTCCGATGACCTGGCGATAGTACGCTTCATATATAGGAATCACGTCGTTGGCGCAATATTTTTTCTTGGCGTTGACGCGCGCGGTTTGTCCCATGGCGCGGCCGCGATCGGCCTGCGACAAAATTTCCAGAGCGTATCGTGCCCCAATTTCCACTTCGCGCGGCGTAAAAAGATATCCGTCGATGCCGTGTTCCACCACTTCCGGCAATCCGCCCACGTTCGTCGCCACCACGGGCACTTCGCAGGCCATGGCTTCGAGCGCCGCGAGGCCGAACGATTCCATGTCCGAAGGCAGCAGAAATAAATCCGCCTGACTGAGGTGCCTGTAGACGCGGTCCTGCTTGCCGAGAAAATGCACGTCGCGCGCCAGCTTCTTCTTGCGGACCAAATATTCGGCCGCGCCGCGGTCCGGGCCGTCTCCGATGAGCACAAGCTTGGCGCGCATTTTCTCGCGTACCGTGGCGAACATTTCAATTACGTCGGTGATGCGCTTCACGGGCCGGAAATTCGACAGGTGCATCAGTATGGGCTCTCCATCCGGCGCCCATTCCGCGCGCAAAGCCGCGTCCGGAGTGCGGCGATACAGGTCGCAATTCACGAAATTGGGGATCACTTCGATGGGGCGCTTGACGTCAAATTCCTCGATCGTGCGTTGCTTCAGATAATGCGAAATAGCAGTTACGCCGTCGGATTGCTCGATTGAAAATTTGGTAATGGGCAGGAAGCTGCGGTCGTTTCCGACCAGGGTAATGTCGGTGCCGTGCAGCGTGGTGATAAAGGGCAATGGCTTCGGCGCCGCCATCATGCGCGCCAGCAAAGCGCTGACGGAATGGGGAATCGCGTAGTGGACATGCAGCAAATCGAGGCCTTCCGCTTCGGCCACCTGCATCATTTTCACGGCGAGAGAAAGCGCGTAGGGCGCGTGATCGAACAGGGGATAGCTGGAAATTTCCACTTCATGGAATTGAATTCGTTCGTTTGTGTCCGTCAATCGGATGGGAGGAGCGTAGCTGATGAAATGAATTTCGTGGCCGCGAGCGGCAAGTTCCATTCCCAGTTCCGTGGCGACGACGCCCGAGCCGCCATATGTCGGGTAGCATGTGATTCCAATCTTCATTTCGATTCGGGCGGAATGCCCAGTTGCTCCTCAAGGAGGCAATTGCAGCTTGTACAATATCCGCCTCGTGAATTTACAGACTGATGCGAGTCTAACAAACACAGTATCAAACAGAACAGAGATTCTGTGGCAGGACAGGGAATCTGTTGCACCCTTCCCGCCGGAATGCTAGATTCCCGGACCTTGGACCCGCCAGGCATGCCACGTATTGGACGCCAGGCAAGGCTCCGAGGTGACAATTTTTTGTTCTGAACGAGAACGCCGCGAATACCGCGAAAGGGTGCGCGAAGGCCATGATTCCAAAAGGGAAATTGTCCAAAGCCGACTTGGTGCGCGCTGCCGACCGGCTGCGCCACAGCAATCCGATCAACCACTTTGGATTCCAACTCGTGCAAGCTGAACGCGGCCGGGCCGTGTTCCGCATGCCGGTTCTTGAATTGCACAAGCAGATTCACCGCGTCGTGCACGGAGGGGTCGTGGCCATGCTGGCCGACACCGCCGGAGGCTTCGCGGCATTCCTGGCGGCTCCGCGAGGCTCCCGCGTCGTCACCATCGAGATGAAAATTAATTTTCTGGAGCCCATCGAGCACGGTGAGATCAAAGCGGATGCGCGCGTCCTGCGGCAGGGAAGAACCACGAGCGTCGTGGATTGCGATGTGACCGACCAGGACGGGCGGCTCGTCGGCAAAGCCCTGATGACCTTCTCAATTCTTCTGAAGCAAAAGTAGGACGGGCTTCAGCCTGTCTGGTTTTGACTTTGTGGCTGTAAGCAAAAACCGACAGGCTAAAGCCCGTCCTACTGCCCGCATTTATCTATTTTTGTATCTTTACAGTAAGTTATTGCCCGTTAGCCCCGCCCAGCGCCGCTTCCGGCCCATCTTTGTAAATATACTTTACGAATTGCTTATAAATCAGCAGATTCGGGCTCCCGGTTCGTGTCAGCTTAATGCAATCCCGGTCATACCACTCGACAATTCCATGCAAGGTTTCCCCATCCGTAAGGACGATCACGACGGGAGTGCGGGCCTGCATTTGCTTGATCCAATAGAAGTTCTCGGCGTGCGTCTGTTCCGGCGGCGCCGGCTTTTTATGCGGTTGCGGGCCCGAAGTCGTGGAGTGCGGACGGCTGGTATTATTGCTATGAGGTTCCTTCATTTCCGTTAAAGTAGGGCGAAACAGCTTGCGATTCACGATGAAAACTCCTTCGATTATAAATTTCTGCCGCCAAGGTGAGCTTTCTCACCAGGTATGATGCACTACAGACGAATCAGGGTACGCTTGCGTTACCGGGAAATAGATTTTTTCGTGCCCATCGAGGGGCGGGTCAAGGAAATCGCCACTGCATCCAACCCCAAAGACCGGTTGATGTTCCGCCGAGTTCGAGCGTGTAAAACGTCGAACCCCTCGACGGCTTTATTGATCCACGCGACGTCTATCTTCTTGCTGAGTGTTTCGAGTTCCCGTTGCAACGCTGGGTTTCGCAATACCTTCTTCGTGGAAGAGCTGGACAGATCAAGCAGGTCCGTGAGCAGACTATAGAACACTTCCAAAATATTTTCAAACGCGATTTCCTGGCTTTTGGCAAGCGCGGCGGTGGCGGCGAATAAATCGGAGACGCCGCGGAGTTCCACGGCGCGCTCCAGAATCGCCAGAGCATCGCGGTGCAGCTTTGCGATGGCCTCCAGATCGAGACCCATCGCGGCGCCGGGACAACCCTCGGCATATTGCGCGGCAAGTTTTAGTTCTTCGGGTCTCAATTTCGTGCTCGCGCGAAGAATTTCCTCCACTTCGGCCGTGCCCAGCGGAGTGAAGGAAAATTGCAGGCAGCGCGAGCGGATCGTGGGCAGAAGTTGAAACGGATTGGGCGCAAGCAATATCAAAGTGGCCGACTCCGGCGGCTCTTCCAGAATTTTCAGAAAAATATTCGCCAAGTCCCAGCGCATAGTTTCCGCGCCGTCGATCAGGAATACGCGCCGCCGCCCCTGCGGCTTGAAATAGGCGGCGCGTTGAACGGCGCGAAGTTGACCCACGTGCAGAACGGGGCGCACCACCGGATACTTTGGGCGCACGGGATCGGGAACGATCGCCCAAACGTCCGGGTGCGTTTCCAGCAAAAGCGGCACGCGCTCAACGGTCGCGGAATCGGGCCGGTCGCCGCGTTGCGCGAGCCCCTGCTCGATGAGTGGCCGAGTATCGGCGAGCAGCCCGATTTTCCGGCAAGCTTCGCATTCGCCGCAAAAATCATCGCGTAGCCGCTCGCAATTTGCGGCTTGCGCAAACATTCGGGCCAGCGTGAATTTCCCGACACCTCGTGGTCCGGAGAAAAGCATCGCATGCGGCACGCGTTCCGACGCCAGCATGCCGCGAAGAGCGGTGACGACGCGCGCGTTGCCAAGGAAATCCGAAAAACTCACTGTGGCCCTTTCCTTTTCAACGCGGCTTCTCCGGTCCAGGCGTCGCCTGGGACAAAATGCGTGTCTCCACCGTCTGCAGCACGGCTCGGTGGATTTCCTCAGGCGAATACAATACGCCGGAAGCCGCGCTCATACACTCGATGCGCGCCCAATTCGCTTCGGTTGCCAGCCGATCGTAAATTATCGCAGTTTGTTCCAGGTGCTCGATGTCCGCTTCTTGAATATCGCGTTTCAAATTGGTGTACGTGCGCGCAGATTTCATCCCCACCAGACGGTGCGCCTCGGGAACAGGCACGCGCAGAAAAATTACCAGATCTTCCACCGGTAGGTCGTAAAGCCCATATTCAAGCTTCTTTAACCACGCTATAAATTCTTCGCGTTGCTCGGGCGGCACGCGTGCCGTCTGGTGCGCCATGTTCGAGCCGACATACCGGTCGGCCAGCACAAATGTTCCAGCCGCCAAGGCCGCCTCGATTTCAGGCTTCGCTTCCAACCGGTCGCCGGCATAGAGCAATGCGGACAAGTGCGGATCAACCGTTTCGAGCCCGCCAAATTCTCCATTGAGGAAGCGTCCCACAAGTTTTCCGTAGAACGATTCGTAGCGTGGAAAACTGATGCGAAACGTAGCCAGTCCCCGCGCATCCAGTTCGCTCGATAGCAGGTCAAGCTGGGTGCGCTTTCCCGAACCGTCAATGCCTTCGATGGCGATTAATTTTCCGCGGGTTAGCATAATGGTTTCGCCAGTCTAGCGTGACCGCCAAATTGCCGCAAGCAAGCCAATCGCGGAGCCGTTGCTCTTCCTGCTTGTCGCCAAGAGCCCCTGAACGGCGACACCCGATGCTCAGCCGCGATGCCGTCGCAAAACGCGCGCGAAAAAGATTAGACTCCGCGCGTGTTAGAATCCGCGCAATGAATTCCGCTTCCAAGACAATCGTCGGCAATCTCGCGCGCCTGCGCGAACGAATCGAATTTGCCGCTTCCCGCGCCGGCCGTCGCGCCGAAGACATCACCCTTATCGCCGTCTCAAAAACGCATTCCGCGCGAAAAATTCAAGAATTGTACGAAGCCGGAGTACGCCATTTCGGCGAAAATCGCGTCCAGGAACGCGAGTCAAAGCTGGCGCATCTAGCAAGCCTCGATGCAACATGGCACATGATCGGCCACGTGCAAAAAAATAAAGCCGCGCGCGCCGTTGCGCTTTTCGACAGCATCGATTCGGTTGACAGCATCGCGTTAGTGGAAAAACTCAATCGCGCCAAAGAAGAATTCAGCGCGGAACCCGCGAAGGACCTGGACCAGAAAAAGATGGGCAATGAACCCGGACGATTAGCGACCGCGAGTCGACTCCGCGTTCTCATCGAAGTAAAGCTCGATCCGGAACCCGCGAAATCCGGCGCCGCTGAAAAAGAATTGCCACGTCTCGTGGAAACCGTTCTGCATATGCCTCACCTGGATTTGCAAGGACTCATGGGTATACCGCCCTATTTCGACGATCCCGAGGAAACAAGGTCCTATTTCCGCCGCCTGCGGGAATCGCGTGATGCGCTCCGCGCAAAAATGGGAGGGGAACTCCTGCCCGCGATCTCGATGGGCATGTCGAATGATTTCGAGATCGCCATCGAAGAGGGCGCGACCGAAGTGCGCGTCGGAACAGCGCTCTTTGGCGAAAGAGAAGAGACGTAATCCACCGTGGACATTACGGAAAAGGATGGAACGGTAAGCTTCGCGGTTCGCGTCCAGCCGCGAGCAAGCCGGGACATAATCACCGGCGAGTACCAGGGCGGCTTGAAAATTCGCCTCACCGCGCCGCCCGTGGATGACCGCGCCAACGAAGCGCTGCGCGAGCTTCTGGCGGCTCGTTTGAAAGTGCCGCTGTCGGCTGTTAGAATCGCGTCAGGCGAACGCAGCCGCACGAAGCGCGTGGAAATTCGCGGCGTGACAGCCGCCATGATTCGCGAACTCGCCGGCTGAAAAAGATATAGGCTCTGCTTAAGCCGTGAGATTGAGTGGCTCGCTCAACAGCAAGAGTTTCTGATTAACCTGTCTATGCCAAACATCGAAGCCATCCAGGAAGCTCTCCGCCGGCAGAAAATTGACGGATGGCTTTTCTACGACATTCTGCACCGCGATCCGATTGCCTACCGCGTCCTGGGGCTCGACCATGCCATGGCCAAACGCCGCTGGTTTTACATGATTCCAGCGAAAGGCACGCCTCGAAAACTCGTGCACCGCATCGAAGCCGGAACGCTGGACTCGCTGCCGGGCGACAAAATGCTCTATGCCGCCGCGGAAGAACTGGAAAAAAATCTAAAGAAACTGATTGGCCGCGTGAAAAAAGTGGCCATGCAATATTCCCCCAAGAATTCGATCCCATCCATCTCGCTCGTGGACGGCGGCACGATCGAACTGATTCGTGCGCAGGGTTGCAAGGTAGTTACCTCGGCGGACCTCGTCCAGGAGTTTGAGGCCACCTGGACGCCCGAACAACTCGAGTCTCATCGCGCCGCGGGCCGTGCGATCGACGCAATCACGAAAGCTGCTTTCGCCGAAGCGGCGCGACGCATAACCGCCAAGGAATCGTTCACCGAGTTTGACCTGCAGGAGTGGATTCTCGGCCAGTTTCGCGCGCACGGCGTTGTCGCCGATTCTTCGCCAATCGTGGCCGTCGGCCCGCACTCCGGCGATCCGCATTACGAGCCTCGCGCGCAAGGTTCGTCTCCGGTGCGGCAAGGCGATTTGCTGCTGCTCGACATCTGGGCAAAAACGCAGGCGCCGAATAGCGTCTACTACGACATCACCTGGA
>PMOP01000451.1 GCA_003161495.1 Acidobacteriota bacterium
ATGGCCAAAAACGGCCGCGGGCTGATTTGCCTGGCGCTGACCGAAGAGCGCTGCGACGATCTGGCACTTCCTCTGATGACCCCGGTGAACACATCGAACTACGGCACGGCCTTCACCGAATCGATCGACGCGAGGCGCGGCACGACCACGGGAATCAGCACGGCCGATCGCGCCATCACCATCCTCACGGCCATCGATGCGGGAACGCGCCCGACCGATCTCGCGCGACCGGGGCACGTTTTCCCGCTGCGCGCTCGAAATGGCGGCGTGCTGGTGCGTGCCGGACAAACGGAAGCTTCCGTGGATCTTGCGCGGATCGCCGGGCTCACTCCGGCGGGCGTGATCTGCGAAATCATGAATGACGACGGCACGATGGCGCGCCTGCCGCAGCTCGCCGAATTCTGTCGCGCGCACGGGCTGAAGCTGCTGACCGTCGCGGAACTGATTCGCTACCGGATGCGCAATGAGCGCTACGTGCGGCGCGTCGCCGAGACGGCACTGCCGACGCGCTACGGCGATTTCCGCATGATCGTGTACGCCTCCGACGTTGACCGCGAGCAGCACATCGCGCTCGTTCGCGGAGATTTGGCCGGTGGGCCGCCGCTCGTGCGCGTGCATTCGCATTGCCTTACCGGAGACGTTTTCGCGTCCACCGAATGCGATTGCCACGAAATTATCGAGCGCTCGCTCGAAGCCATTGTCGGCGAAAATCGCGGCGTGTTCGTTTACCTTCACCACACCGGGCGAGGCTTCGGCATCGATGCCGCCCTGCCCGCTCCTGGAGCGCTGCCGCGCATCGTCAACCACTCGCGCGAACAACTTGACGTGGATATCGCCCGCCAGCGTCTGTTGCAGCACGAAAGTGGCATCGGCGCGCAAATCTTGATCGACCTGGGATTGAAGAGCCTGCGTGTCCTGACCAACCATCCGAAAAAAGTGGTAGCGCTAGAAGGTTACGGCCTGACTATCACCGAACAAGTTCCGCTCAGAACCGCGTCATCGAAAAAACGCACGCATCAGACCATTTAATTCAGCGGCAAGAATTTTAAATAAAATCTGGCGCAGGTTTTAGTGGCGCAGGCTTCACAGGCTGCGGAAAAGATCCTTTATTTTGTCATTCTGAGCGAAGCGAGGAATCTCTCTGTGATTAAATGCCAAAGAAAGAGAGATTCCTCGGCGCGCAGCGCGCCTCGGAATGACAGAACTTTTAGTTTTTCCGCAAGCAGTGAAGCCTGCGCCACTTACTGCCCACTCTTTTTGGCGGGAGCAGTATTTTTCTGCGAAGGAACCGCGGAAGGAGCGGGCGCAGAAATCGTGACGTACGGCCGCATGGCATCGAGCTTTTTTTGGCTGATGCCGCGAATGGCAAGCAAATCCTCGACGCGGTGAAAACGGCCGCTCTTGGCGCGCATATCGATAATTCTCTGCGCCATGACGGGACCTACTCCTGGCAATTCCTGAAGTTCTTTTACGTTTGCGACGTTGAGATCGATTGGCTTCGCGGGGGGATTTTTCTCGGCGCGGGCGGCGATTGGCAGAAACGCGATAGCAAGGATCAAGAAAACAATTACGGTGCGAGATCGGATCAGTAGGAATTTCATCGCGACCTTCGTTTCCTGCCTAGAATGAAGAATCCCAATCCCAAAAGCATGGCACCGCCAAAAAAGGTAAAAATCTTAATCCCTTCCCCCATATGAAGGCCGATCAATCCCCGACCCACTCCCAACGAAATCATCCCCGAAAAAACCAGGACGATGCCGGCTTGCTGCCGGACTTTTGCCTTCCGCGATGAATCAGATTCGGTTGCCTTGCGCGTCGTAGACCTCGAGATCGCCGAATTGCGCGGCTTGCGATTCAATCTGCGCGCGGTCGCCGACGATCACGATTTGCGCGTGGGCCGAATCGAAATATTTTTGCGCGGCGTCTAGCACGTCGGCGGAAGTGAGTTTCAGGACGCGCTCGCGATACGTTTCCAAATAATCTTCAGGAAGTTTTTCGAGCGTGGACGTGGCGAGCTGGCCGGCCAGGCCGTCCTGCGTGGCCAGGCCCAGCGAAAAAATTCCGGTCAGGTAGTTGCGCGCGTCGTCCAATTCCTCCTCGCCGACGGGAGTGGAACGCATGCGATCGATCTCGTAGAAAATTTCGGTGAGCGCGGCGGCCACCACGTCGTTGCGCACCGCCGCTCCGATGCTGAAGAAACCATGCTGGCGCAGCGGATGCGCCCCGCTGCGCGGGCTGTAGGTATACCCTTTATCCTCGCGAATATTCATCACCAGGCGCGAATTAAACGCGCCGCCGTAAATCGAATTCGCGAGCGTGAGGCGCAGCCAGTCCGGATGTTTGCGCGTGATGGCGCGATTGCCAATCACAATTTGCGTTTGCACCGATCCAGGAAGATGCACAAGGTACACGCGGCGCGCCGGCAATTCGGGCAGCGCAGGATCGGGCGCTCCCTCGACCGGCCCCGACGACCATGCGCCGAATATTTTTTCTATCTGCCCGAGCATCGCCTGCGGCGCGAAGTCTCCCACCATCACAAGCAACGCGTTTCCGGGTCGGTAGTATTGCCGGTAGTACTCCTTGAGCTGCTCGATGCGGTAGCCTGCCACCTGCTCTTCCGTCGGCGAAATCGTCCCGTACGGGTGCGCGCCAAATAGGACGCGCCGCAAGCGCTCGCTCGCCAGAAAACCGGGCGTGGTGCGCTCGATGCGCAAGGTTTCGACCAGCTGGCGCCGCTCGCGTTCGAATTCGTCCGCGGGAAACGACGCCTGGCGCGCCAGCTCCGAGACGAGACCCAGCAGATCGTTCGAAAAATCCACCAGGCCGGCGAACGAAACGACGCTGGTGTCCGCTCCAGCGCCCGAAGAAAGATCCGAGCCCATGCGGCGCAGGTCCTCCTCGATTTCGCGGCTGGTGCGCTCCGTGGTGCCCGTACGCACCATCGTAGCGGTCATGTCTGCCAGGCCGGGCGCCTTGGCGGCCGTCACGGCATTTCCGCTGCGGAAAAAAAGCTCGCCCGTAAATTTCGGGATCGTGTGCGATTCGACGAGGACGACTTCGAGGCCGTTCGAAAGAGTTCGGTGCACGCGCGGCGGCCAGATCACCGGCCGAGCGGGAGTGAGCGCTGGAACAGTCGATTGCAATTCCGATCGAGGCACGGAACCCATCAGGCCGCCCCTTTCTTCGCCGGCTGGCGAATGGCGATGGAGCGGTTGTGGCGCGTCAAAAGTTTTTGCGCGACGGATTGCACGGCTTCCGGCGTAACTTCCATGAATCCGCCGAGGATGGTGTTCACGAGGCTCGGATCGTTGTCAAACAGAGAGAAACACGCGAGCAGATGCATCAATCCATATCGAGGAATAGAGCCGCCGCCTTCCAGCATGGAAAAATAATTCGACCGGAATTTTACCTTGATCGGTTCCAATTCCTCGGCGGTGATTCCCTTCTCTTTCATCTCGTCGATAATCTGATCGTGGGCGGCGATGGTTTGATCCACGGAATATTCGGGCTTGTGCAGAATTCGCGTCACCATGAGCGTCGGGCCGTTGTAATCGAACAAATCGCCGACGGGATAGTGGATGCCGCCCTCGGCGTCGACGGCAATTTGCTGTTCCAGCACCAAGCGGCGATAGACGCGGCCGGCGCGGCCTCCGTGCAACGCCTGATCGAGCATGGCCGCGGCGTGCCAATCCGGCGTGAGGCGGCGCGGCGCCTGATAGCCGATGGCGACGCCGGGAAGCGTGCCGAATTTTTCCTCGACCACGCCGCGGCGCTCCTCAATCTGCGGAGGCTCGTCAATGTCGGCGGGGGAAGGCTGCGGCCCGGACGGGATGGAAGCGAAATGGCGCTCGGCGAGCTTGATCCCTTCGTCGGTATCGACATCTCCGAGGATCAGCAGGACCGCATTCGACGGCGCGTAATATGTTTTGAAAAATTTCTGGACGTCCTCCAAAGTGGCCGCGTCCAGATCGTCAAAATCCCCGTAAAAATTGTGGGCGTTGGACCAATTGCGATAAGCGATCGGAGGAAGATCGAGCCACGGAAAACCGCCATAGGGCTGGTTGAGCACATTGACGCGCACTTCCTCTTTCACTACGTCGCGCTGGTTGCGCAGATTTTCGTCGTCCACTTTAAGAGCGCGCATGCGGTCCGCCTCGAGCCACAGGACGCGCTCCAGCGCATTCGAGGGCACCGATTCGTAATAATTTGTCACGTCGTAATGCGTCGAGCCGTTCAGCACGCCTCCGGAAGAATTGATCAGCTTGATGTGCACCATTTTCCCGGCGTTGGCTGAGCCCTGAAACATCATGTGTTCAAACAGGTGGGCGAATCCGCTGCGGCCGCGAGGCTCGATGCGAAACCCGATGTTGTAATAGACGCCGACCGTGGCCACCGGCGCCGTGCGGTCCGGAGAAATAACCACGCGAAGGCCGTTCGGCAGCGTCGTGCTTTCGATGGGAATATTCAATGGTGTCAAAAAGCCCCCTGTGATTAAAAATAGGCGGCCGCGAAATCCGGCTGCGTCAATTTCCGACCCTGCAAACTTATTTCCTTTTCGCAACCGTGGCCGCACGGAAGACCCGGTCGAGATCCTTCGCCATGGCGCCCGGCTGGGCGGCGAGAACTTCGGCGGTCAGGCGTGAAAGCGTCTTGTAGGCCTCCAAGTATCCAGGTTCAAAGTCCGCAAGAGCCTTGACGTGCCGTTCGACCGTCGAAAAATCTCCCCTCGACAATGGGCCGGTCCATGCCGCCAGAGTACCGACGCTCTCGAAATTATCCAGCGTCTGCCGCGTCAGCGGCAACAACGCGCGCATTGCCTGGCGGCGCTTGAATCCCTGCGTCATAAGCAGACGCGTCGCCGCCTCCATAAGCGCCAGAACATAAACACACGCAAAGGACCCTGCCGCATGATACGCCGCCTTGTTTGCTCCCGACAAGCGCACCGCCACGCCGCCCATCTGGTGAATCATTTTTCGCGCGACTTGCAACGCGGCCGCGCTGCCGTCGATACCGAAAATGCATTTCGCGAGGTCCGGAACGTTTTGGTTGGAGAAGGTCTGCATCGGATGCATCGAACCGGTCGCTGCGCCCAAATGGGCGAGCGGTCGAAGCACACAGGAATCCAGAGACCCGCTCGTGTGCAGCACCACTTTTCCGGACCATTCTTTCCCGCCCAGATGAGCAAGATTTTTCGCCACGCTTTCAATGGCGCCGTCCGGGGTGGTAATCAGAACTACCCGTGAATTCAGAATCTGATGGGTTGCCGAGTCCAGGGGCTGACCCGCACCAATGGCGCGCACGGCCGCTCGCGCCGTGGATACGGATCGGCTGGCGACGCCGCCCACGTGCCAACCGAGTTCGTGCAGGCGGCGCCCCAGGGCGCGTCCAACGCGCCCCGCGCCAACGATGGATACGGTCTCCGGCATCCTCTGTGTTAGCATTCTCTTGGCAGCTATTTTCGGGTTGCGGATAAATTATCTTTGCACACTTTCTGGATTGTACTATTTAGTTCTATAGCTTTACTATGGATCGTTCAAGGTATCCGGGCGGGCTTTGGCATGGCGCGCCTGCCGTGGCTTTCCGATGTTACCCCAATCGCTTCCCGGGACGCGCCGCTGGTTTCCATTATTTTTGCCGCGCGCGATGAAGCGGAAAAACTTCCCGCCGCAATTCAAACGCTTTTGGCCCAGGATTATCCGCGATTTGAGGTCATTGCCGTCAATGATCGCTCCACGGACCAGACTCCCGCCATCCTGCGCGAATGCGAACGCACCAGCCGCAATTTAATCGTCACGGATATCTCCAGCTTGCCCCAGGGATGGCTGGGAAAACCACACGCGCTGGTTGCGGGCTACGAAAAATCGCGCGGGGATTGGCTGGTGTTTACCGACGCCGACGTCCATTTCGCGCCGGACGTGCTGAGTCACGCCGTCGCGCTCGCCGCCGAACGCCAGTGGGATCACTTGACGCTCATCACAACCGTCGAAATGCGCGGATTCTGGGAGACCGCGGCGATTTCTTATTTTGGTCTCGGATTTATTTTCGGCAACGAGCCCTGGCTGGCCGCGAACCCGCGCTCGGCGCGCTATGTGGGAGTGGGAGCGTTCCAGCTCGTGCGGCGCGCGGCTTACGAAAAATGCGGCGGCCACTCCCGCCTGCGCATGGACGTGATCGAGGACATGAAACTCGGCAAGCTGATGAAGATGGCAGGCTTTCGATCGGGCGTGGCTGTCGCGCAGGACATGGTCCGTGTGCGCTGGCACAGCGGAATTC
>PMOP01000283.1 GCA_003161495.1 Acidobacteriota bacterium
TGGGAGAGGCGACCACCACAACAGAAACTTACAAGGTGGGCACGCTGGTTGTCGATTTGTTCGACGCCAAGACAAAACAGCTGATTTGGAGGGGAGACTCGAGCGACACGCTCTCCAATAATTCCAACAAAAACATCCAGAACCTCGATAAGGATGTGGAGAAAATGTTCAAGCAATTTCCTGCAGGTTCCCCGAAGAAGTAGGGCGGTTCACTTGACTCGTTATTTGCCTAACGCCGTTGCTCTGGGACTCGTTTCGTAGTCATGCCTCCGCGTGCGGCAGGCCGGCCGCACGCGGAGATGCACAACCAATATTCGATTTTAGTACTGGAGAATGTCACATGAAAATAAAATTGATAAATCGTATTTTGATCGGATTCATGTGCGGTTTGCTTGTGCAGATCAATTTGAACGCTGGCTCCTCCGGTCCTGCCGCCCAGTCCGACGAGCAGGTGCCGGCCCCGACTGTGAACCAGTCTCCTCAAGAGCTGCAACAACTGGTCGCTCCGATCGCCCTGTACCCGGACGCCCTCGTCGCTCAGATCCTTGCCGCTTCCACTTATCCAACGGAGATTGTCGAGGCGGATCGNNTTCAAAATATGGACAAGAATCTTTCCTGGACTTCGTCTCTTGGCGACGCATATGCCAACCAGCAGCAGGACGTAATGGATGCGGTTCAAGAAATGCGCCAACAAGCCAGGAAGGCGGGCCATCTAAACAGCAGCGAACAGGAGAAGGTAACAACACAGGGCAACACGATCGAAATCGAACCGGCCGAACCGGACATGGTCTACGTCCCCGAGTACGATCCCTGGCTGGTATACGGCTATCCCATCGTCGCCTACCCAGGCTGGTATCCAATGCCCGGAATTTTTTTTGACGGCCCGGGGCTTTACTTCGGCGCGGGATTCGGGATTGGATTCTTTGGAGGATTTGGTTGGGGATGGAACCACTGGGGATGGGACTGGCACGGCCACAGGATGATTTACGACCACCACCCTTACTTCTCCCACAGTCGAACGATCATGAATCGTAACAACTTTAACCGCGGCGGCTTCGACCATGGGAATTCATTTCGCGGGTCTTCCTTTTCTCACGGTCAGTCAGGAATGCGCTCCGGGGCCGTCAGCGGTTTTGACCACGGCGGAAATGTCCGAGGCTTTTCTTCGCGCGGGCAATCCAGTTTTGGAGGCGGTTTCCACGGCGGTGGTGGATTTCACGGAGGCGGAGGCTTCCATGGTGGTGGGGGAGGACGTAGGTAAGCGTATGAACGTGCGTATGGAATTCAAAGATAATTCGAGAAGGAAAGGAACTGCCATGCTGCAAAACAAATCGATTAAAGATCAGCTGAATTGGAAGAATTTTATTCGAGTCGCTCCGTTCGTTCTATTGGCACTTTCTGTGGCGGCTTCGTTCATGCCAACGTTCGCCCAGGAAACAGGGCAACTGACTTTTGCTTCCGTCGCGGATGCGGGTCGCGCTTTCTTTACGGCGCTCCAATCACCGGAGGACCATGCGATCTTGAAAATTCTCGGATCCGCTGGAGAGGATATTATTTCGTCCGGCGACCCAATTGAAGATCTCGATGCTCGCACAAATTTCACGACCAAATATGAGGAGATGCATCGGTTCGTGACAGAGCCGAACGGAAGCGTGACCATGATCGTAGGAGCTGAGAACTGGCCGCTCCCCATTCCCCTGGTTAAGAAAAACGGGGCGTGGTACTTCGACACGCAGGCCGGCAAGAATGAGATCCTTTTTCGACGCATCGGCAAGAATGAAATGTTTGCGATTCAAGCTTGCAGCGATTTAGTGGATGCCCAGAAGCAGTACTACGACAAGGCCCCGTACGGATTCGCCAAGGAATATGCACAAAAGCTGGTCAGCGATGATGGAAAACACAACGGCTTGTATTGGCAGGACACGGGCGATCAATTCAACAGCCCGGTCAATCCCCTGATCGCTTACGCGCGCCAAAATCGCCCAGCGAACGAAGTTGGGGAGCACGTTCCATTCAACGGCTATTTCTTCCGGATCCTCACGAGCCAGGGACCTCATGCGCCCGGCGGAGCCAAGAATTATGTCGTCAACGGAAAGATGACTTCAGGATTCGCCTTCGTCGCCTACCCCGCGGAGTACCGCTCTTCTGGCGTGATGACTTTCATAATCAGCAAAACGGGAACCGTTTATGAAAAAGATCTTGGTCCTAACACCACAAAGCTCGTCCAAGCGATGGCCGCCTATGATCCCGATTCCACATGGAAGAAGGGGGAATAATGGATAGTCCGCGTCAGGCTGCGGGCCAAGCTCGCAGCCAATGCCTCTCGCTTCGCAATCTGTTCTGAAACGAGCGAGCTCGGGCAAGCGAAATTTCTAAACCGAGAATCCACAAATGTATTTAAAAAGGAAAGAGCTTCTCAAATCTCCTGGATGGCGGCGAGCAATGCGCTTGATCCGATCAGTCGCAATGATAACGCTAAGTTCCATATGTCTTCTGGCGATAAGCGATGTAGGAAGAAAGCACACGCGAGCTAACCCGAAACTTCGCGCGGGAAGCCACGCAATCCCCTTCCTCGCGGACGCTTCGCCAGAGGCAAAGTCACCCACGGATCCCAACGGTCAAATACCTACCTCCTTCGACAAGGACGTAGCCAGGGTCGTCGCCGGGATCGATAAGGTTGAAGACGACACGCTTCTCCAGTTGGACCGCACTGCTCTCGATAGAGAAGGACAAGTCCGCACGCTTGGAAAGCTCCTGCTCTTTGATAAGCATCTTTCCGTGAATCAGAACGAGGCTTGCAGTTTCTGCCACACGCCGGAAACGGGATTCACCGGCCCGATACAATCGTTGAATCTGAGCACCGTGGCGTATCCAGGATCGGTAAGGACGCGATTCAGTCAACGCAAGCCGCAGAGTTACATGTACGCTACGTTCGCCCCCGTGCTCCATTACAACGAGTTGCAAGGCGATTTCGTTGGAGGGAATTTCTGGGACATGCGCGCCAGCGGTTACCGCTTGCAAAATCCAAGCGCCGAACAAGCCCAGGGACCACCGACGAACCCAGTTGAAATGGGATTGCCCGACTCGGCCTGTATTGCCTATCGGCTCTCCAAGGCTCCTTATCGCAAATTATTTGAGACGGTGTGGGGTGCCGACTCATTTGCCATTCAGTGGCCGAAAAATGTCGAAAGCATTTGCGCCACGCCGGGACCGCCATCGGACGCCGATCAATACCCGGTTCATCTCAGCGTGGCGGATCGGCAGCGAGCGGACCATGTGTATGACAGCTTCGGACTGGCGGCTGCCGCGTACGAAGCTTCGCCGGAAGTCAGTCCGTTCACTTCGAAGTTTGACTATGTGCAGGCAGGAAAGGCGCACTTTACGCCCGAGGAAGGAATGGGGTATGCGCTGTTCCGCAGTAAGGGGCGATGCAACGAGTGTCACCGCGATGGCGGACCCGGAGAAGAACCGCTGTTCACGGACTTCACCGCCAGCAATTTGGGCGTACCGCGAAATTCGGCGGTGCAATTTTACTTTGAAGGAAAGCCCGACGAACGCGGATACAGCCCGAACACCGCGGGTGCGGCCTACGTCGACATGGGCGTTGGATTTTTTCTGCGCAAACTGAAGAGCTTGAGCGGGCAACTGAATCCGGATTCGCGGTGGATCGAAATGGCTCCAAAGTTCGACGCCAAGTTCCAGGTACCAACATTGCGTAACGTGGACATGCGACCCACCCCCGATTTCGTGAAGGCCTACATGCATAACGGCTATTTCAAAAGTTTGAAGGAGGTCGTGCACTTCTACAACACGCGCGACGTTCTGCCCAAATGCAAAGCAGGCGATCCCGGGGAAAAGGTCACCTGCTGGCCGCCACCCGAAGATCCAACGAATCTCAACAAGAGACAACTCGGCGACCTTAAGCTGACAGACACAGAAGAGGACGATCTGGTCGCTTTCTTGAAGACCCTGACCGACGACTACAAACTTTCCAACCCAGGAACGGCAAAGTAAAAGTCTTTGGTCTTCGAAAGGAGCTTAAGAAATGAAATACAGAAAACTAGG